>NZ_JALQCX010000034.1:0-78984 GCF_023241665.1 Pseudomonas morbosilactucae
AAAAAGGGGACAGCCTGATGAGCCCAGCCGAATTACACGCCGACAGCATCGTTATCGACGGGCTGATCATTGCCAAGTGGAACCGCGAGCTGTTCGAGGACATGCGCAAGGGCGGCCTGACCGCGGCCAACTGCACCGTGTCGGTGTGGGAAGGCTTCCAGGCCACCATCAACAACATCGTCGCCAGCCAGAAACTGATTCGCGACAACAGCGACCTGGTGATCCCGGTGAAAACCACCGCCGACATCCGCCGGGCCAAGGAGCAGGGCAAGACCGGGATCATCTTCGGCTTCCAGAACGCCCATGCCTTTGAAGACCAATTGGGCTACGTGGAGATCTTCAAGCAGCTCGGCGTGGGCGTGGTACAGATGTGCTACAACACCCAGAACCTGGTGGGTACCGGCTGCTACGAGCGTGATGGCGGCCTCTCGGGTTTCGGTCGTGAAGTGGTCGCGGAAATGAACCGTGCCGGCATCATGTGCGACCTGTCCCACGTCGGTTCCAAGACCTCCGAGGAAGTCATCCTCGAGTCCAAGAAACCCGTCTGCTACTCCCACTGCCTGCCGTCGGGGCTCAAGGAGCACCCGCGCAACAAGTCCGATGCGGAGCTGAAGTTCATTGCCGATCACGGCGGTTTCGTCGGCGTGACCATGTTCGCTCCGTTCCTGGCTAAAGGCATCGACTCAACCATCGACGACTACGCCGAAGCCATCGAATACACCATGAACATCGTCGGTGAAGACGCCATCGGTATCGGCACCGACTTCACCCAGGGCCATGGCCAGGATTTCTTCGAAATGCTGACCCACGACAAGGGCTACGCCCGGCGCCTGACCAACTTCGGCAAGATCATCAACCCCCTGGGCATCCGCACCGTGGGCGAGTTCCCCAACCTTACCGAGACCCTGCTCAAGCGCGGCCATAGCGAGCGCGTGGTGCGCAAGATCATGGGCGAGAACTGGGTCAACGTCCTCAAGGACGTCTGGGGCGAGTAAGCCACCGCTGACACTTCTTTTCCCCGGCCATCCGCGCCGGGGCATCAAAACGAATTTTCTGGAGTTAAGTTTCCATGGCCAAGATCGCCCCGCAATTGCCAATCGAAGTCGACAGCGAAACCGGTGTCTGGACCTCCGACGCCCTACCGATGCTCTACGTGCCACGGCATTTCTTCGTCAACAACCACATGGGCATCGAGGAAGTGCTGGGCGCTGAAGCCTACGCTGAAATCCTCTACAAGGCCGGCTACAAGTCCGCCTGGCACTGGTGCGAAAAAGAAGCCGAATGCCATGGCCTGGAAGGCGTGGCGGTGTTCGAGCACTACATGAAGCGCCTGTCGCAACGCGGTTGGGGCCTGTTCAAGATCCAGGACATCGACCTGGACCAAGGCACCGCCAGCGTCAAGCTTGAGCACTCGGCGTTCGTCTACGTCTACGGCAAAGTCGGGCGCAAGGTGGACTACATGTTCACCGGCTGGTTCGCCGGCGCCATGGACCAGATTCTCCAAGCCCGCGGCAGCTCGATCCGCACAGTGGCAGAGCAGGTTTACGGTGGTTCCGAAGAAGGCCACGACGATGGCCTGTTCGTCGTCAAACCGTTGTAAGCGGAGTTAAAGAAAATGGCTTTCGAAGCGATGTTCCAGCCGATCCAGATCGGCAAACTGACCATCCGTAACCGTGTGCTCAGTACTGCCCACGCCGAGGTCTATGCGACTGACGGCGGCATGACCACCGAGCGCTACGTGAAGTACTACGAGGAAAAAGCCAAGGGCGGCATCGGCCTGGCAATTTGCGGCGGGTCTTCGGTGGTCGCCATCGACAGCCCCCAGGAATGGTGGAGCTCGGTGAACCTGTCCACCGACCGCATCATTCCGCACTTCCAGAACCTGGCTGACGCCATGCACAAGCATGGCGCCAAGATCATGATCCAGATTACCCACATGGGCCGTCGCTCGCGCTGGGACGGCTTCAACTGGCCGACCCTGATGTCGCCGTCCGGCGTGCGTGAGCCGGTGCACCGCGCCACGTGCAAGACCATCGAGCCGGAAGAGATCTGGCGGGTGATCGGCAACTACGCCCAGGCCGCGCGCCGGGCCAAGGACGGGGGCCTGGACGGTGTGGAACTGTCCGCCGTGCACCAGCACATGATCGACCAGTTCTGGAGCCCGCGGGTCAACAAGCGGACCGACGAATGGGGGGGCACCTTCGAGAAACGCATGCGTTTCGGCCTGGAAGTGCTCAAGGCGGTGCGCGCCGAAGTCGGTGACGATTTCTGCGTCGGCATGCGCATCTGTGGTGACGAATTTCACCCGGACGGCCTGTCCCACGAGGACATGAAACAGATCGCCAAGTACTACGACGACACCGGCATGCTGGACTTCCTCGGTGTGGTCGGCTCGGGGTGCGACACCCACAACACCCTGGCCAACGTGATTCCCAACATGAGCTACCCGCCGGAGCCGTTCCTGCACCTGGCGGCCGGCATCAAGGAAGTGGTCAAGGTTCCGGTGCTGCACGCCCAGAACATCAAGGACCCGAACCAGGCCACGCGTATTCTGGAAGGCGGTTATGTCGACATGGTGGGCATGACCCGTGCCCACATGGCCGACCCGCACCTGATTGCCAAGATCAAGATGGGCCAGATCGACCAGATCAAACAGTGCGTCGGTGCCAACTACTGCATCGACCGCCAGTACCAGGGCCTGGACGTACTCTGCATCCAGAACGCCGCCACTTCCCGTGAATACCTGGGGGTGCCGCACATCATCGAAAAGACCACCGGCATCAAGCGCAAAGTGGTGGTGGTCGGCGCCGGCCCTGCTGGTATGGAAGCCGCCCGCGTGGCGGCCGAGCGCGGCCATGACGTGACCTTGTTCGAGAAAAAAGAGGCCATTGGCGGGCAGATCACCACCGCCTCCAAAGCCCCGCAACGGGACCAGATTGCCGGCATCACTCGCTGGTACCAATTGGAGTTGGCGCGGCTGAAAGTCGACCTGCGCCTGGGCACCGCCGCGGACACCGCGACCATCCTCGACCTGCGCCCCGATGTGGTGGTGCTGGCTGTGGGCGGCCATCCCTTCATCGAGCAGAACGAACACTGGGGCGCCGCCGAAGGTTTGGTGGTCAGCAGTTGGGACATCCTCGACGGCAAGGTGGCGCCGGGCAAGAACGTGCTGGTCTACGACACCATCTGTGAGTTCACCGGCATGTCGGTCACCGATTTCATCGCCGACAAAGGCTCGCAAGTGGAGATCGTCACCGACGACATCAAGCCGGGCATCGCCGTGGGCGGCACCTCGTTCCCGACCTACTACCGCAGCCTGTACCCCAAGGAAGTGATCATGACCGGGGACCTGACCCTGGAGAAGGTCTACCGCGAAGGCGACAAACTGGTGGCGGTGCTGGAGAACGAATACACCGGCGCCCGCGAGGAGCGGGTGGTGGACCAGGTGGTGGTGGAGAACGGCGTGCGTCCCGACGAAGCCCTGTATTACGGGCTCAAGGAAGGTTCGCGCAACAAGGGCCAGATGGACGTCGAGGCGCTGTTCGCGATCAAACCGCAACCGTGCCTGAGCGAGGCGGGCGAGGGTTACCTGCTGTTCCGCATCGGTGACTGTGTGTCCCAGCGCAATACGCATGCCGCTATCTATGACGCACTGCGCCTGTGCAAGGATTTCTAAGCCACTTCCTGTAGGAGCCGGCTTGCCGGCGATCGGCACTGGCGGGATACCGCGTCCTGCCTGATCGCTGGCAAGCCAGCTCCTACAAGGCCCCAGGTCTTTGGGAGCTCCACCATGTTGAACACCCTTCTTCCCCTCCTATTGTTCGCCGCCCTGGGCCTTGCGGTCCTTGGCGCGCTGCGCCGTGTGGCCATGTGGCGCCGCGGTCGGGCGTCCAAGGTCGACCTGATTGGCGGCCTGCTGGCCATGCCCAAGCGCTACATGGTGGATCTGCACCATGTGGTGGCCCGGGACAAATACATCGCCAATACCCACGTGGCCACGGCGGGCGGCTTTGTCCTGGCTGCCGTACTGGCGATCCTGGTGCACGGTTTCGGCCTGCATAACCGCATCCTCGGCTACGCCTTGCTGCTGGCCACCACGCTGATGTTTGTCGGCGCGCTGTTTGTCGCCAAGCGCCGGCGCAACCCACCGGCACGCCTGTCCAAGGGGCCGTGGATGCGCTTGCCGAAAAGCCTGTTGGCGTTCTCGGTGAGCTTCTTCCTCGTGACCTTGCCGGTGGCGGGCATTCTGCCGGCGGATTTCGGCGGTTGGCTGTTGGCCGCAATCCTCGCGCTTGGCGTGCTTTGGGGCGTGTCGGAGATGTTTTTCGGCATGACCTGGGGCGGGCCCATGAAGCACGCCTTCGCCGGCGCCCTGCACCTGGCCTGGCACCGACGTTCGGAGCGCTTTGGTGGCGGCCGTTCCACTGGCCTCAAGCCCCTGGACCTGGAAGACCCGTCTGCGCCCCTGGGGGTGGAAAAGCCCAAGGATTTCACCTGGAACCAACTGTTGGGTTTTGACGCCTGCGTGCAGTGCGGCAAGTGCGAAGCGGCGTGCCCGGCCTTTGCTGCCGGCCAGCC
Organism: Pseudomonas morbosilactucae; assembly: GCF_023241665.1. Lineage (NCBI taxonomy): Bacteria > Pseudomonadati > Pseudomonadota > Gammaproteobacteria > Pseudomonadales > Pseudomonadaceae > Pseudomonas > Pseudomonas morbosilactucae. Next base: position 4,579 of record NZ_JALQCX010000034.1, read on the forward strand.
GTTGAACCCGAAAAAACTGATTCAGGACATGGTGGTCGGCCTGGCTGGCGGCACCGACGCGCAGTTCGCCGGCAGCCCTTACCCTGGCAAAGCCATTGGCGAACATGGCGGTCATCCGCACCAGCCCATCGTCAACGGCCTGGTGGACGCCGAGACCCTGTGGTCGTGCACCACGTGCCGGGCCTGCGTCGAGGAGTGCCCGATGATGATCGAGCACGTCGATGCCATCGTTGATATGCGCCGCCACCTGACCCTGGAAAAAGGCGCCACGCCGAACAAGGGCGCCGAAGTCCTGGAAAACCTGATTGCCACCGACAACCCCGGCGGTTTCAACCCGGGTGGTCGGATGAACTGGGCAGCGGACCTGAACCTGTCCCTGCTCAGCGACAAGAAAACCACCGACGTGCTGTTCTGGGTCGGCGACGGTGCCTTCGACATGCGCAACCAGCGCACCCTGCGGGCCTTCGTCAAAGTGCTCAAGGCCGCCAAGGTGGACTTCGCCGTGCTCGGCCTGGAAGAACGCGACAGCGGTGATGTGGCCCGACGCCTGGGGGACGAAGCGACCTTCCAGTTGTTGGCCAAGCGCAATATCCAGACCCTGGCCAAGTACAGCTTCAAGCGCATCGTCACCTGCGACCCCCATAGCTTCCACGTGCTGAAAAACGAATACGGCGCCTTCGACGGCAACTACCAGGTGCAGCACCACAGCACCTACATGGCCGAGCTGATTGGTGCCGGAGCCCTTAATCTGGGCCAGCACAAGGGCAGCAGCGTGACGTATCACGACCCCTGCTACCTGGGCCGTTACAACGGTGAGTACGAAGCGCCGCGCGACGTGCTGCGGGCCCTGGGTATCGAGGTCAAGGAGATGCAGCGCTCGGGGTTCCGTTCCCGTTGCTGCGGCGGTGGCGGCGGCGCGCCGATCACCGACATCCCGGGCAAGCAGCGAATCCCGGACATGCGCATGGACGACATCCGCGAAACCGGCGCAGAACTGGTGGCCGTGGGTTGTCCACAGTGCACGGCGATGCTTGAAGGGGTGGTCGAGCCTCGGCCCCTGATCAAGGACATCGCCGAACTGGTGGCCGATGCCCTGCTTGAAGACGCCGCGCCGAGCAAAGTGCCGGCCTCGGTGAAGCCAGAACCTGCGGAGGTGCACTGATGAGCGACATTATCCGCCGCGATCCCCGGGCCGAATGGATTGCCCGTAACCGTCTGCACCCGTTGCACGCGGCCATGCAGGCTGTGGAGCACAGCTGGATGGGGCCCAACGGGCTGATCCGCAAGAACCCCCACGGCATCGGGTTTATCGGCCCCAACGGCCTCAAGCGCATCGACCGCAGTGGCGCCCAGCAGGGCGGCACGACCAAGCGCACGGCGGCCGCGCAAGTACAGCTGCCATTGCACCAGGTGGCACAACCGGCGTTCTACATCAGCGTGGTGCCGGACATGGTCGGTGGCCGCCTGAGCAGCCACGACCGCGACTTGCTGGGCTTGGCCCATCAACTGGCGGGCCAGGACGGTGCGGTGCTGGCGGTGGTGTTTGGCGAACACAAAGAGTCGGCCTTTGAGACGGCCGGCGTCGATCGCCTACTGGTGCTGGACGGCAGCGAGTTCGACGGTTATGCACCGGAACAACGGGTGCAGGGCCTGCGGGCTGTGGATAACCAATTCAACCCCCGTCACTGGCTGCTGCCTGACAGCCGCTCCGGTGGCGGTGAGCTGGGCCGGCGTTTTGCCGCGGCCTTGGGCGAGCGCCCGGCGACCCGGGTCTGGCAGGTCAAGGACGGGCAGTGCATCGGCCGTGCCGGTGCCGGCCTGCAGGACCTGGCGCGGCCCGCTGCACGGCTGATCCTGGCAGCTGCGGAATGCGCGGAGCCGGTCAGCGAAACCCGCCACGAGGCCCTGCCGGTGGAGTTATCCACAAGCGTGGCCCGCAGCTTGGCGCGGATCGAGGATTTGGGCGCGGTGGCGGTGGACCCCGCGGCGATTCCCATGGCCGAGGCTGAGTTCATCTTCTCTGGCGGCAACGGGGTCAAGGACTGGCCTTTGTTTCACCAGGCCGCGGCCGCCCTGGGCGCCACCGAGGGGGCTTCACGGGTGGCGGTGGACGACGGTTTCATGGGCCGCGACCGGCAAGTGGGGGCCAGCGGGATCTGGGTCACCGCCCGGGTTTACGTGGCGGTGGGGATTTCCGGGGCGATCCAGCACCTGCAAGGCATTGGTGCCTGCGACAAGGTGGTGGCGATCAACCTCGACCCGGGTTGCGACATGATCAAACGCGCCGATCTTTCGGTGATTGGCGACAGCGCCGAGATTCTTCAAGCCTTGATCGCGGCGGTAGCGGCTTACCGCAACGGCGCCAAGCGCGACGCGGCTTAAGGGGACAGTGATGAACAGCAATGTGATCAGCCTGGTATCGATTGGTGCCCACCCTACGTCCGGCCGTCCACGGCGTGCCGAGCAGGATGCGCGGGCCGTGGAACTGGGGCTGCAACTGGCTGGGGATAACCTCCAGGTGCTGCACGCCGGGGACGTGGCCGAGCCGGCGTTGCGGGCTTATCTGGGCATGGGCCTGGAGCAATTGCATGTGCTGGAACAGCCGGCGGGCGCCGATGCGCTGCCGGCGTTGACCCAGTACCTGCGCGATGCCGGTGCCCAGGTGGTGCTGACTGGCAGCCAGGCGGAGACGGGGGAAGGCTCGGGCATGTTGCCGTTTCTGCTGGCCGAAGGCCTGGGCTGGCCGCTGGTGGTGGGCCTGGCTGAAGTGGAGTCCATCTCCGGCGGTGTGGCCCAGGTGCTGCAAGCCTTGCCTCGTGGCCAGCGGCGTCGACTCAAGGTGCGTCTGCCATTCCTCGCCACTGTGGATAACGCTGCGCCCAAGCCGCGCCAGAGCGCCTACGGCCCGGCGCGTCGGGGGTTGCTGCAGGCAGATCAGGTGATGGTGGTGGAGGATGAGTTACTCACAGCCTCCAGCCTGCAACCGGCCAAGCCTCGCCCTAAACGCCTGAAAGTGATCAAGGCCAAGAGCGGCGCCGACCGCATGAAAGCCGCCACTGCCAAAGCCAGCGGCGGCACCGGCCAAGTGCTCAAAGACCTCACCTCGGAAGCGGGCGCCGAAGCGATCCTCAAGTTGTTGATCGAAGAAGGCGTCGTCCGCTGACTCCGTAGGTGCCGGCTTAGGGGTTTAGCGCATGTCTCGGGTATCGCTGATCGCTGGCAAGCCAGCTCCTACAGAGCCCTCGCAAACTGCGCGAATAATGTAGGAGCCGGCTTGCCGGCGATGGCGGCCTCGGGTTTAGCGCATGTCTTGGGCATTGCTGATCGCTGGCAAGCCAGCTCCTACAGAACCCTCGCAGCCCGCGCGAATATTGTAGGAGCCGGCTTGCCGGCGATGGCGGTCTCAGGGTTACTCACAATCCCTGTGTGCGTCTCTGTGGATAAGATGTACGCACCTTGCTCCAGCCCTTGTGAATCAAGCGCTTCAACCGCATGTACAAAATTTGACCAGGCTAAGTTGGCGTTTTTTGTGGCTTTTTTCCAAGCCCGAGATATCCCGGAGAGAACTTTTGCACAGGAGTTGCCCCCAAAGTCTGTTGGCGCTTCTGTGGATAAGATGTTCGCTGCCGGCTGTAAGCCTTGTAAATAAAGGCTTGCAGAGTATTGGTCAATAAATAGCCAAAACCTTCTGTTTATCCCTATCAGGCCTCGCCAAGTGCCGTGGTACGCGGCTTTTCAGGGTTTTCCACAGCGGTGGGTGCTTATCCACCGAGTTGCCCCCAAAGTCTGTTGGCCGTTCTGTGGATAAGGTGTTCGCCTTCAGCTGGGGCCCTTTAAAACCGTGACTTTCAGTGGGTTGATCAAAAATCAGCCAAAGCCCATCCAAAACCCTGTTTCCCCATAAGTCACGGATTTTATTACCCTTCTCGAAAGAAATATCCCCAGCACTCGTGCAGTTGCCCACAATGGCTGTGGGTCAAGCTGTGGATAAGATGTTTGCGGAAGGCTGCATGCCGCGTCCGCTATAGGCTGTTCAGCCATCGATCAAATTTCATACACATTCATCGACTGTCGACCGTCCACACGCAAAAAGGCCCGGTGCATGCCCGGGCCTTTAGGGTTCAGCGTGTCGCTTGAGGTGTGCTGCCCCTCGTGGCGCTTATCCGTTTACCGGCACGCCTTTGAGGTATGGCGCTGGTTCGGCCCCCAGGTTGCTCAGCATGCGCTCGCTGTACCAGTCGATGAAGTTGACCACGCCGAACTCATAGGTCTTCGAGTAGGGGCCTGGCTGGTAGGCGGTGGAGTTGATGCCGCGCTGGTTCTCTTCGGCCAAGCGCCGGTCCTGGTCGTTGGTGGCGTCCCAGACCTGGCGCATGCGCTCCACGTCATAGTCCACGCCTTCCACGGCATCCTTGTGCACCAGCCATTTGGTGGTGACGATGGTTTCCTGGGCGCTGATTGGCCACACAGTGAACACGATGATGTGGTCGCCCATGCAGTGGTTCCAGGAGTGTGGCAGGTGCAGGATGCGCATCGAGCCCAGGTCCGGGTTTTTGATCCGGCCCATCAGCTTGGTGCAGCCCGGCTTGCCGTCCATGGTCATGGACACGGTGCCCTTGAGCAGCGGCATGCGCACGATACGGTTGCGCAGGCCGAAGCTGGCGTGGGCGTAAGGGATCTTCTCGGCGTCCCAGGCGGCGGCAGAGGCGGCCACGTGGTCCTTGAAGGCCTGGTCGGCGCGGGGGTCGGTGACGTCGTCCCACTCCAGCAGGGTTTTCAACAGTTCCGGGTGGGAGCCGCCGCAGTGGTAGCACTCGCGGTTGTTCTCCAGCACCAGTTTCCAGTTGGCCTTTTCGCGCAAGGTGGTTTGCACCGCCACCTTGGTGTTCTCCATGTCGTACGGCTCCATGTAATGGGCCAGCGTGGAGAGAAAGTCGTCGATGGCCGGTGGGTTCTCGGCCAGCGAAATGAAGATGTAGCCGCCGGCGGTCTTCACGTTGACCGGCTTGAGGCCGTACTGCTTCATGTCGAAGTCGGCGCCCATCTCGGTGCCGGCGAACAGCAGGCGTCCGTCCAGTTCGTAGGTCCACTGGTGGTAGTGGCAGACCAGTTTGGCCACCTTGCCCTTGTCGCTGGTGCACAGCCGCGAACCGCGGTGGCGGCAGACGTTGTGGAAGGCGTGGACCACGCCGTCGGCGCCGCGAATGACGATGATCGGGTTCTTGCCGATCTGCAGGGTGATGTAGTTGCCCTTGGCGGGGATCTCGCAGGTCATGCCGGCGATCAACCATTCCTTGTGGAAAATCTCCTGCATGTCGATGTCGAACAGCCTTTCATCGCAGTAGAACGGCTGCGGCAGGGAGAAGGTCCGCTCGCGCTCCTGCAGCATTTGTGCAGTGGCCTTGCGTGCGGGTTCCAGCGGATCGCCCAAGCTCAGGGTTGCGGTGACGTCCATCGTTCAAGTCCTCATGGCCGTTCGGTGCGGCCGGCGATATAGAGAGTGGCTACGGTTGGTGCTACGCAAGTCACAAAAAATCGGCTGTTGTCGTTGAGGCGAGTGTGGGTCCGCCAGCGGCTTGAACCTTATCCATGGGCGACATGCCCCAATCTGTTCCCGACGCGCAAGGCCCGGTCCCTGGGGGCTGGTCGCGATAAGCATGTGAATGTCGCAGATAGGTAAATGGGCGCCAGGCGCCTTACGCAGAATCGCTGACATGAAGCCGACCGTCGGCCGTGGAGAACAGCATGTCCAACACCTTCCTCAACCCGGTAACCACCCAGACCTGGGCCAATGGCCGTCACATCGTCCGTTGCGTCAAAGTCATCCAGGAAACCTGGGACGTGCGGACCTTCTGCTTCATGGCCGACCAGCCGATCATGTTCTTCTTCAAACCGGGGCAGTTCGTCACCCTGGAGCTGGAAATCGAAGGCCAGCCGGTGATGCGTTCTTACACCATCTCCAGCTCGCCGTCAGTGCCCTACAGCTTCTCGGTGACCATCAAGCGTGTACCCGGGGGCAAGGTCTCCAACTGGCTCCACGACACCTTGCATGAAGGCCAGGAGCTGGCGGTGCACGGGCCGGTGGGGCTGTTCAACGCCATCGACTTCCCCAGCCCGAAGGTGCTCTACCTCAGCGGCGGGGTCGGCATCACCCCGGTGATGTCCATGGCGCGCTGGTTCTACGACACCAACGCCAACGTCGACATGGTGTTTATCCACAGCGCCCGCTCACCGAAAGACATCATTTATCACCGCGAGCTGGAGCACATGGCGTCGCGGATCGATAACTTCAGCCTGCACCTGATCTGCGAAAAACACGGCCTGGGCGAGCCCTGGGCGGGGTATCGCGGTTATCTGAACCACAAGATGCTGGAGCTGATGGCCCCGGACTTCCTGGAACGGGAAGTCTTCTGCTGCGGGCCGACCCCGTACATGAACGCGGTCAAACGCCTGCTGGAAGCTGCTGGCTTCGACATGGCGCGCTACCACGAAGAATCCTTTGGCGCGACGCCACCCGAAGCCCGGGCCGATGCGGTGGAACATGCCGAACAAGCCGCCGAAGCGCCGGAAGTCGATGTGGCCGATCTGCATCAGGTGGAATTCACCGCGTCCGGCAAGAGCATCCGCGTGGTTCCAGGGGAAACCGTCCACGCCGCGGCGGCCAAGCTTGGCCTGATGATCCCCAAGGCCTGCGGCATGGGCATCTGCGGCACCTGCAAAGTGCTCAAGCTGGGCGGCGAAGTGGAGATGGAGCACAACGGCGGGATCACCGAAGACGACGAAGCCGAAGGCTACATCCTGTCCTGCTGCAGCGTGCCCAAGGGCGACGTACGCATCGAATATTGATCAGCGACAGCACCTGCGGGCCGGACGCAGAGCGTCCGGGGCGGCATTCCCACGCGGAGCGTGGGAACGAGCAGTGCAGGTGACGGTGGTCAGGCGCTCATCACGGTGCGGATGTCCGCGGCCAGTTCGCGTACACGTTCTTCCTTGGTGTCCCAGGAGCACATGAAGCGGGCGCCGCCTTTGCCGATGAAGGTGTAGAAGCGCCAGCCCCTGGCGGTCAGGGCGGCGATCGCCGGTTCCGAGAGTTGCAGGAACACGCCGTTGGCCTGCACCGGGAACATCAGTTCGACGCCGGGAATGTCTTCCACCAATTTGGCCAGTAATTGGGCGCAGTGGTTGGCGTGGCGGGCGTATTTGAGCCAGGCGCTGTTTTCCAGGATGCCGACCCAGGGGGCCGACAGAAAGCGCATTTTCGAGGCCAATTGGCCGGCCTGCTTGCAGCGGTAGTCGAAGTCTTCGGCCAATTTGTGGTTGAAGAACAGGATCGCCTCGCCCACCGCCATGCCGTTTTTCGTCCCGCCAAAGCACAGCACATCGACGCCGGCTTTCCAGGTCAGGTCGGCTGGCGAGCAGCCGAGAAAGGCGCAGGCGTTGGAGAACCGCGCGCCGTCCATGTGCAGGTTGAGGCCCAGTTCCTTGCAAGTGGCGCTGATGGCGCGGACTTCTTCAGGGGTGTAGACGCTGCCGACTTCGGTGGCCTGGGTCAGGGTGACGACTCGCGGCTTGGGGTAGTGGATGTCCTGGCGCTTGAGGGCGATCTCGCGGATCGATTCCGGCGTCAGCTTGCCGTTCTGGGTGCCGGCGACCAGCAGCTTGGAGCCGTTGGAGAAAAACTCCGGGGCGCCGCATTCGTCGGTTTCGACGTGGGCGGTTTCCGAGCAGATCACGCTGTGGTAACTCTGGCACAGCGACGACAGGGCCAATGAGTTGGCGGCGGTGCCGTTGAAAGCGAAAAACACCTCGCAGTCGGTTTCGAACAACTTGCGGAAATGATCGGCGGCGCGTGCGGTCCATTGGTCGTCGCCGTAGGCGCGCTCGTGACCCTGATTGGCCTGTTCCATCGCCGCCCAGGCTTCAGGGCAGATGCCGGAATAATTGTCGCTGGCGAATTGTTGGCTGTTGTCGGTCATGGCCGGCTCCGTGGTCGATGATGGTGCGCACTTTACCCAAGATTGATCAGGGAGCACACGTTCTGTTTATGCCGCAAAAATGCAGGCCCCATGGGGATTTATGCGTGCCCTGGCGCGCAGGCAGCCGCGACGGCGCACTGGACGCATTGAAGTGGCTGGCGTTGCTGAGCATGGTCCTCGATCACCTGCGTTATGTGGGGTTGAGCCTGGACTGGCTGTATGTACCGGGGCGCCTGGCGTTTCCCTGGTTCTGCCTGGCCATGGCGCTCAACCTGGCGCGCCATGGCGCCCTCAAGCACAACCCACTCAAGCACGGCCCACTCAAATACGACACAGGCGGGCCATGGCGCTACTTGGGCTGGCTGCTGTTGTTCAGCGGCCTGAGCGAGATTCCCTACCGGCTGTTCATGACCGATGCCGAGACCCTCAATGTGCTGCCGACCCTCGCCCTGGGTTTGCTGGTGGCGCGGGGCTGGCAGCAGTCGGCACTCCAGGCCCGATGCCTGGGGGGCCTGGCCTTGCTGCTGGCGGCGGTGTTTTCCGATCACCTGATGTTCGGTGTGTTCGGGGTCTTGCTGCCCTTGGCGCTGCTGTGGGCGGTGCAGCGTCCCTGGTATTTCAGCCTGCTGCCGGGGCTGGTGTGCCTGGCCGCCAATCAATGGCAAACCTTGTTCCCGGCGGCGCGTCTGGGCAATCAGGTGGCGACTTTCGGTATTGCCGTTTGTCTGTTGGCGCCACTGCTGGGGCTGTGGCTGCTGCGGGCCTTGCGCGGTTGTTCGGTGCTGGCAATGCGACGCTGGGCCTATGGGCTGTATCCGCTGCATTTCCTCTGTTTGCTGGCGTTGCGTGGCGTTTTGAACTGATTGCGTACCGGTTGGAGGGGCCTTTTCTGGCAAGCCAGCTCCGATAGGACGGTGGGAGGGGCTGGGCTAGAGCGGTTTCCGGGCGGCGGGTCGGTGCATTTATCCGGGGCCGTCAGGGCATGTCGTAAACGCACCTTTGCGTGGCGTCCATAGGCATTTGAGTTCGTCGTCCCGGTCATACCATCGCATCCAAAGGGCGCAGCTGTAAGGCTGGCCTCACCGAGACGAAAGGCGCACTGCCGCCGCTGGGAGAGACGCGATGTTCAGCAAGCAAGACCAGATCCAGGGTTATGACGATGCACTGCTGGCGGCGATGAATGCCGAGGAGCAACGTCAGGAAGATCACATCGAGCTGATCGCGTCGGAAAACTACACCAGCAAGCGCGTCATGCAGGCCCAGGGCAGCGGTCTGACCAACAAATACGCCGAAGGCTACCCGGGCAAGCGCTACTACGGTGGCTGCGAGCACGTGGACAAGGTCGAGGCCCTGGCCATCGAACGCGCCAAGCAGCTGTTCGGTGCCGACTACGCCAACGTCCAGCCGCACTCCGGCAGCCAGGCCAACGCAGCGGTGTTCCTCGCCTTGCTGCAAGCCGGCGACACCGTGCTGGGCATGAGCCTGGCCCACGGCGGCCACCTGACCCACGGGGCCAAGGTCAGCTTCTCCGGCAAGCTCTACAACGCGGTGCAGTACGGTATCGACACCGACACCGGGCTGATCGACTACGACGAAGTCGAGCGCCTGGCCGTCGAGCATCAGCCAAAAATGATCATTGCCGGCTTTTCCGCTTATTCGAAAACCCTGGATTTCCCGCGGTTCCGCCAGATCGCCGACAAAGTGGGCGCCTACCTGTTTGTCGACATGGCCCACGTCGCCGGCCTGGTCGCCGCCGGCCTGTACCCGAACCCGCTGCCTTACGCCGACGTGGTCACCACCACCACCCACAAGACCCTGCGCGGTCCGCGCGGCGGCTTGATCCTGGCGAAGGCCAACGAAGAGCTGGAAAAGAAATTCAATGCCGCGGTATTCCCCGGTGGCCAGGGCGGCCCGTTGATGCACGTGATTGCCGGCAAGGCCGTGTGCTTCAAGGAAGCGCTGGAGCCCGGCTTCAAGGCGTACCAGCAACAAGTGATCGATAACGCCCAGGCCATGGCCGGCGTGTTTATCAAACGTGGCTACGATGTAGTGTCCGGCGGCACCGACAACCACCTGTTCCTGGTCAGCCTGATTCGCCAAGGCCTGACCGGCAAGGAAGCCGATGCCGCCCTGGGCCGCGCCCACATCACCGTGAACAAGAACGCCGTGCCCAACGACCCGCAGTCGCCGTTTGTCACTTCCGGCCTGCGCATCGGCACCCCGGCAGTCACCACCCGCGGTTTCAAGGTCACCCAGTGCACCGAGCTGGCCGGCTGGATCTGCGACATCCTCGACCACCTCGGCGATGCCGATGTCGAGGCCAATGTCGCTCGGCAAGTAGCCGCCCTGTGCGCTGATTTCCCGGTTTACCGCTGAGAGCCGTTTTGGAGTAATGACTATGCAACGCTACTCAGGCTTCGGCCTCTTCAAGCACTCCCTCAGCCACCATGAAAACTGGCAGCGCATGTGGCGCACGCCGACCCCGAAAAAAGTCTACGACGTGGTCATCGTCGGCGGCGGCGGGCACGGCCTGGCCACGGCCTACTACCTGGCCAAGGAGCACGGCATCACCAACGTCGCCGTGGTCGAGAAGGGCTGGTTGGGCGGCGGCAACACCGCGCGCAACACCACCATCGTGCGTTCCAACTACCTGTGGGACGAGTCGGCGCACCTCTACGAACACGCGATGAAGCTCTGGGAAGGTCTGTCCCAGGACCTGAACTACAACGTCATGTTCTCCCAGCGCGGCGTCTACAACCTGTGCCACACCCTGCAGGACATTCGTGATTCCGAGCGTCGGGTCAGCGCCAACCGCCTCAACGGCGTCGACGGCGAACTGCTCAACGCCAAGCAAGTGGCGGACGAAATCCCCTACCTGGATTGCTCGAAGAACACCCGTTACCCGGTGCTCGGCGCTACCGTGCAACGTCGCGGTGGCGTGGCCCGTCACGATGCCGTGGCTTGGGGCTTTGCTCGTGCGGCCGATGCCCTGGGCGTGGACCTGATCCAGCAAACCGAAGTCATCGGCTTTCGCAAGGAAAACGGCGTGTGCATCGGCGTTGAAACCAACAAGGGTTTTATCGGCGCCAAGCGCGTCGGCGTGGTCACCGCCGGTAATTCCGGGCACATGGCCAAGCTCGCGGGCTTCCGCCTGCCGATCGAGTCGCACCCGTTGCAGGCCCTGGTGTCGGAGCCGATCAAGCCGATTATCGACAGCGTGATCATGTCCAACGCCGTGCACGGCTACATCAGCCAGTCCGACAAGGGCGACCTGGTGATCGGCGCCGGTATCGACGGCTGGGTTGGCTACGGCCAGCGCGGTTCGTACCCGGTGATCGAGCACACCATCCAGGCCATCGTCGAGATGTTCCCGGTCTTGTCCCGGGTGCGCATGAACCGCCAGTGGGGCGGCATCGTCGACACCACCCCGGACGCCTGCCCGATCATCTCCAAGACGCCGGTGCCGAACATGTTCTTCAACTGCGGTTGGGGCACTGGCGGCTTCAAGGCCACCCCGGGCTCGGGCAACGTATTCGCTGCGAGCCTGGCCAAGGGCGAAATGCACCCGCTGGCCGCTCCTTTCTCCATCGACCGTTTCCACAACGGTGCGTTGATCGATGAACACGGCGCTGCTGCGGTCGCCCACTAAAAGGACAAATCCCTATGTTGCATATCTTCTGTCCTCACTGCGGCGAACTGCGCTCTGAAGAGGAATTCCATTCGTCCGGCCAGGCGCATATTCCGCGCCCTCTCGACCCGAATGCCTGCACCGACGAGCAGTGGGGCGACTACATGTTCTTCCGCGACAACCCCCGCGGCCTGCACCACGAGCTGTGGATCCATGCGGCCGGTTGCCGTCAGTATTTCAACGCCACCCGCGACACCGTGACCTACGAAATTCTTGAAACCTACAAGATTGGCAGCAAGCCGCAATTCACCGCCAAGGCTGCTGGAGAGAAGGTATGAGCCAGACCAATCGCCTGTCCAACGGTGGACGGATCGACCGCAATAAAGTCCTGACCTTCACCTTCAACGGCCAGACCTACAAAGGCTTTGAAGGCGACACCCTGGCCGCCGCCTTGCTGGCCAACGGCGTGGATATCATCGGTCGCAGCTTCAAGTACTCCCGGCCTCGGGGCATCTTTGCCGCCGGCTGTGAAGAGCCCAACGCGGTGCTGCAGATCGGCGCCACCGAAGCCACCCAGATCCCCAACGTGCGCGCCACCCAACAGGCGCTGTACCAAGGTCTGGTCGCCACCAGCACCAACGGCTGGCCGAGCGTCAACAACGACATGATGGGCATCCTCGGCAAGGTCGGCGGCAAGCTGATGCCGCCGGGTTTCTACTACAAAACCTTCATGTACCCGCAATCGTTCTGGATGACCTACGAGAAGTACATCCGCAAGGCGGCGGGCCTCGGCCGTTCGCCGACCGAGAACGATCCGGACACCTACGACAACATGAACCAGCACTGCGACGTGCTGATCGTCGGTGCCGGCCCTGCCGGCCTGGCCGCCGCCCTGGCCGCGGCACGCAGCGGTGCCCGGGTGATCCTGGCGGACGAACAGGAAGAGTTCGGCGGCAGCCTGCTGGACAGTCGCGAGAGCCTGGACGGCAAGCCGGCGGCGGAATGGGTGGCCAGCGTGATCGCTGAACTCCAGGCCCTGCCCGACGTGCTCCTGCTGCCTCGGGCCACGGTCAACGGCTACCACGACCACAATTTCCTGACCATCCACGAGCGCCTCACCGATCACTTGGGTGACCGTGCCCCGATCGGCCAAGTGCGTCAGCGCATTCACCGGGTGCGGGCCAAGCGCGTGGTCCTGGCCACCGGCACCCACGAGCGGCCATTGGTCTACGGCAACAACGACGTGCCGGGCAACATGCTGGCCGGTGCGGTCTCCACCTACGTGCGCCGCTACGGCGTGGCGCCGGGCAAGAAACTGGTGCTGAGCACCAACAACGATCACGCCTACCGCGTGGCCCTGGACTGGCTCGACGCCAGTCTGCAAGTGGTGGCCATCGCCGACGCCCGCAGTAACCCGCGCGGCGCCCTGGTGGAAGAAGCTCGGGCCAAGGGCATCCGGATCCTCACCTCCAGTGCGGTGATCGAAGCCCGTGGCAGCAAGCACGTCACCGCCGCGCGCATCGCGGCGATTGACGTCAAGGCCCATAAAGTCACCAGCCCCGGCGAATGGCTCGATTGCGACCTGGTCGCCAGTTCCGGCGGCTACAGCCCGGTGGTGCACCTGGCTTCGCACTTGGGCGGCAAGCCGGTCTGGCGTGAAGACATCCTCGGTTTTGTACCGGGTGAGGCACCGCAGAAACGTGTGTGCGTCGGTGGCATCAACGGTGTCTACAGCCTGGGCGACTCCCTGGCCGACGGTTTTGAAGGGGGCGTACGCGCTGCCAGCGAAGCCGGGTTCCAAGCGGTAGAGGGCGTGTTGCCCAAAGCCCTGAGCCGCCTTGAAGAGCCGACCCTGGCGCTGTTCCAGGTGCCCCACGAAAAAGGCACGGCGCGGGCGCCCAAGCAATTTGTCGACCTGCAGAACGATGTCACCGCCGCCGCCATCGAACTGGCGACCCGGGAAGGTTTTGAGTCGGTCGAGCACGTCAAACGCTACACCGCCCTGGGTTTTGGTACCGATCAGGGCAAGCTCGGCAACGTCAACGGCCTGGCGATTGCCGCCCGTTCGCTGAACGTGACCATCCCGCAGATGGGCACCACCATGTTCCGCCCGAACTACACGCCGGTGACCTTCGGCGCGGTGGCTGGCCGTCACTGTGGGCATATCTTCGAGCCGGTACGTTTCACCGCGCTGCATTCGTGGCACCTGAAAAACGGCGCCGAATTCGAAGACGTCGGGCAATGGAAGCGTCCGTGGTACTTCCCGAAACACGGTGAAGACCTGCACGCCGCGGTGAAGCGCGAATGCCTGGCGGTGCGCGACAGCGTCGGCCTGCTGGACGCCTCGACCCTGGGCAAGATCGACATCCAGGGCCCGGACGCCCGTGAATTCCTCAACCGCATCTACACCAACGCCTGGACCAAGCTCGACGTGGGCAAGGCCCGTTACGGCCTGATGTGCAAGGAAGACGGCATGGTCTTCGACGACGGCGTCACCGCCTGCCTCGCCGATAACCACTTCTTGATGACCACCACCACCGGCGGCGCGGCCCGCGTGCTGCAGTGGCTGGAGATCTACCAGCAGACCGAATGGCCAGAGCTCAAGGTGTACTTCACCTCGGTCACCGACCACTGGGCCACCATGACCCTGTCGGGCCCCAACAGCCGCAAGCTGCTGAGCGAAGTCACCGACATCGACCTGGACAAGGACGGCTTCCCGTTCATGACCTGGAAAGAAGGCCTGGTCGGCGGTGTGCCGGCGCGGGTGTTCCGTATCTCGTTCACCGGCGAGCTGTCGTACGAAGTCAACGTCCAGGCCGACTACGCCATGGGTGTGCTGGAGCAGATTGTCGAAGCCGGCAAGAAGTACAACCTGACGCCGTACGGCACCGAGACCATGCACGTGCTGCGGGCCGAGAAGGGCTTCATCATCGTCGGTCAGGACACCGACGGTTCCATGACCCCGGACGATTTGAACATGGGCTGGTGCGTAGGCCGTACCAAGCCGTTCTCGTGGATCGGCTGGCGCGGGATGAACCGTGAAGATTGTGTTCGTGAGGAGCGCAAGCAACTGGTGGGCTTGAAGCCGATCGACCCGACCGTGTGGCTGCCGGAAGGCGCGCAGTTGGTGTTCGACGCCAAGCAGGCGATCCCGATGAAGATGGTCGGCCACGTCACCTCCAGCTATGCGCACAACTCCCTCGGTTATTCGTTTGCCATGGGCGTGGTCAAGGGTGGCTTGAAGCGCATCGGCGAGCGAGTATTTTCGCCCCAGGCAGATGGCAGCGTGATTGAGGCGGAGATTGTGTCCTCGGTGTTCTTCGACCCGAAAGGCGACCGCCAGAACATTTGATAGCGTCCAGTGCGGCGTTCCCACGCAAAGCGTGGGAACGATCACAGAATTCAAGACAGGTGCTTTATGACCGCAGCCAATGTTTACCAACAACGCCCGACCACTGGGGCCAAGGCCGAATCGTCGCTGCATCACGCCGACCTGCCGAGCCTGGTGGGCAAGGGCCGCAAGAACGCCGGCGTCACCCTGCGTGAGAAGAAACTCCTCGGCCACCTGACCCTCCGTGGCGACGGCCATGACCCGGCGTTCGCCGCCGGCGTGCACAAGGCCCTGGGCATCGAATTGCCAGCGGCGCTGAGCGTTATCGTCAAAGGCGAAACCAGCCTGCAATGGCTAGGCCCGGATGAATGGCTGCTGATTGTACCGAGCGGTGACGAATTCGCCGCCGAGCAACAACTGCGTGAGGCGCTGGGCGACCTGCACATTCAGATCGTCAACGTCAGTGGCGGCCAGCAGATCCTTGAGCTGTCCGGCCCCAACGTGCGCCAGGTACTGATGAAGTCCACCAGCTACGACGTGCACCCCAACAACTTCCCGGTGGGCAAGGCGGTGGGCACGGTGTTCGCCAAGTCGCAACTGGTGATCCGCCGTACAGGCGAGGAGACCTGGGAGCTGCTGGTGCGCCGCAGCTTTTCCGATTACTGGTGGTTGTGGTTGCAGGATGCCGCTGCCGAATACGGCTTGCGCGTAGAAGCCTGACATGAGGTGACGCTTATCTGTAGGAGCCGGCTTGCCGGCGATGGCGCCCTCAAGGCCGCTATCACCGACAAGCCCAGTTCCTGCAGGGGGGCGCACCAACTGAAGTTGCTTGAGGAGTTATCCGTAATGAGCCGCGCACCCGATACATGGATTTTGACCGCCGACTGCCCCAGCGTGCTCGGCACGGTGGACGCGGTGACCCGCTTTCTGTTCGAGCAGGGCTGCTACGTCACTGAGCACCATTCCTTCGACGACCGGCTCTCGGGCCGTTTTTTTATTCGTGTGGAATTCCGCCAGCCGGACGGCCTCGACGAGCAGGGTTTCAGTACCGGCCTGGCCGAACGGGCCAAAGCCTTCGACATGAACTTCGAGCTGACGGCACCGAACTACCGGCCAAAAGTAGTGATCATGGTCTCCAAGGCCGATCACTGCCTCAACGACCTGCTGTACCGCCAGCGCATCGGCCAGCTGTCCATGGACGTAGTGGCAGTGGTGTCCAATCACCCTGATTTGAAACCTTTGGCCGACTGGCACCAGATTCCCTACTACCATTTCCCCCTCGACCCCAACGACAAGCCGTCCCAGGAGCGCCAGGTGTGGCAAGTGATTGAAGAGTCCGGTGCGGAATTGGTGATCCTTGCGCGCTACATGCAAGTGCTGTCGCCGGAGCTGTGCCGCAAGCTCGATGGCAAGGCGATCAATATCCATCACTCGCTGCTGCCGGGCTTCAAGGGTGCCAAGCCTTATCACCAGGCCTACAACAAGGGCGTGAAACTGGTGGGGGCGACCGCTCACTACATCAACAACGACCTGGACGAAGGCCCGATCATCGCCCAGGGCGTGGAAGTGGTGGACCACAGCCACTACCCCGAGGACTTGATTGCCAAGGGTCGGGATATCGAAGGCCTGACGTTGCCCGGGCCGTGGGTTATCACATTGAAAGGCGGGTGTTCTTGAACGCCAACAGGACCGTTGTTCTTTAAGAGCAGCAGCAAGCTCCAAGCGGTAAGCGACAAGTAACAGCGGTTTTCACTCTTCTTGCGGCTCATAGCGTGCCGCTTGAAGCTTGACGCTCCTTCCACTCTCTTCACAACAACAACTACAGAGGTGACTGACATGTCTGGTAATCGTGGCGTCGTGTATCTGGGCAATGGCAAGGTCGAAGTCCAGAAAATCGACTATCCAAAAATGCAGGACCCGCGCGGTCGGAAGATCGAGCACGGCGTGATCCTGCGTGTGGTTTCCACCAACATCTGTGGCTCGGACCAACACATGGTGCGCGGCCGTACCACTGCCCAGGTCGGTCTGGTCCTGGGTCATGAAATCACCGGCGAAGTGGTCGAGAAGGGCAGCGACGTCGAGAACCTGAAGATCGGCGACCTGGTTTCGGTGCCGTTCAACGTGGCGTGCGGGCGCTGCCGTTCCTGCAAGGAGCAGCACACCGGGGTCTGCCTGACCGTCAACCCGGCCCGCGCCGGTGGTGCCTACGGTTATGTCGACATGGGCGACTGGACCGGTGGCCAGGCCGAATACGTGCTGGTGCCCTATGCCGACTTCAACCTGCTGAAACTGCCGGACCGCGACAAGGCCATGGAGAAAATCCGCGACCTGACTTGCCTCTCCGACATCCTGCCTACGGGTTATCACGGCGCAGTGACGGCCGGTGTCGGGCCGGGCAGCACGGTGTATGTGGCCGGTGCCGGCCCGGTGGGCCTGGCGGCTGCGGCCTCGGCGCGTCTGCTGGGGGCGGCGGTGGTGATCATTGGTGACGTCAACCCGGTGCGCCTGGCCCATGCCAAGGCCCAGGGCTTTGAAATCGCCGACCTGTCCCAGGACACTCCGCTGCACGAACAGATCGCCGCCCTGCTGGGCGAGCCGGAAGTCGATTGCGCGGTGGATGCGGTGGGCTTCGAAGCCCGCGGTCACGGTCATTCCGGTGCCCAGCACGAAGCCCCGGCCACGGTGCTCAACTCCCTGATGGGTGTGGTGCGGGTGGCGGGCAAGATCGGTATTCCCGGCTTGTATGTCACCGAAGACCCGGGTGCCGTGGATGCCGCGGCGAAGATCGGCAGCCTGAGCATTCGTTTCGGCCTGGGTTGGGCCAAATCCCACAGCTTCCATACCGGCCAGACCCCGGTGATGAAGTACAACCGCCAGTTGATGCAGGCGATCATGTGGGACCGCATCAACATCGCCGAAGTGGTCGGGGTGCAGGTCATCAGCCTGGACGACGCGCCGCGTGGTTACGGTGAGTTCGATGCCGGTGTACCGAAGAAATTCGTCATCGACCCGCACAAACTGTTCAGCGCCGCCTGAGGCTTGAGGCGATAGAAGGAAAGGGCGACCCACGGGTCGCCCTTTTTCATTGTTGCAATGTGCAGTGTCAGGCGATCAGAGGGTAGCGGCTGACGAGGGGCCGTCAGTAGCCTCGGCCCGGGTAGTCGAACCAGTGTTCTCCACTCAGGATCTCCTTCACATGGGCCTCGCTGAAAATGCCTGGCGCATCCCGCTGGAAGCGCGACCGCCACTGAGGCAGCCACCAGTAATTCAGCGCCGTGCCTCTGGGGAGAAGCACCATGCTCAGGACTGATCGATCAATGAGCCCGCGCTGATACAGCTCGTGACTGCGGTCCATGAAGTCGAGGTAGTAGTCGATGGGCAGTGAGAGCATCAGCACGGCGGTGTGAAACTTTTCGCTGGGCGCTCGTTGCGGGCTCTCCAGCAGGCCCAGGGCTTCGCAGTAGTGGGCCTGGGGCTGGCGGGCCAGCGCCTGGGCTGATGGCACGCCGAGAATGATCAGTGAGCTGATCTCCTCTTGCCAGTCGGCTCCGTGGGTGTCCTTGAAGTATTGGCTGATGACTTCGGTCAGTGGGCCAGGGGCACGGTCTGCGCCTGAGCACAGGTTGCTGTCGATGGGGCGGCCGATGGCCCAGATGGCGATAGAGACGGCCAAGGCCAGGGCGATGCAGCCGTAGAGGGCTGTTCTTGTAGGGGATCGATTCACTTGAAACGCCGGAAAATGCAGGGGGCTGGTTCGGCCGCTTGAGGCTGGCGCAGACCCTGTTTGTGAGTGGGCAGGGGAGTTTAGCGTGGGTTGCTTCGCTGGCAAGCCAGCGCCTACAGGCGAAGGCGGCGGTTACAGCGCCGCCAATTGCCCTTGGTACAACACCGGCCCGGTGGGCTGGCCGGTGGGTGAGCCGCCATGGGGTTCGAGGCTCACGGCGAGGGCGATGGGGGTGCCCAGCAGGTCGCGCTGGGCCTGGCTCAGGTTGATCCGGCCCTTGCCGCCCATGGGCACCACGCCCAGGGAAATCGGTTGGCCATCGGCCGGGATCGCCCACAGCTCCAGGCTGCGGTCCAGGCCCACTGTCGCCAGGGTCAATGGCTCGACTTGCAGGTATTGGGCATGGGCCTGGATGCGCAGCGCCGGTTCCTGGCTGGCGCTGAGCAGGGTGGCGCTGTAGCGCACCTGGTCGCTCTGCTGGATAAAACCGATGTACAGGGTGGCCAGCACGGCGCAGGCGGCAATTGCCAGGCGCAGGCGCATCCACAGCGGATTCTTTTTCGGCAAGTGCAGGACCTGAGGCTCAATACGAACCTGGATGCCATCCCACACATGCTCCGGCACGTCCTGCTCCGGCAGGGTTTCGGTCAGGCTGGCGAGGCTCTCCTGCCATTTCGCCAGTTCTTCACGCAGGGCCCCGTCGTCCAGCAACAGCTGTTCGAAGCGTCGGCGCGCGGCACCCTGCATCAGGCCGATGGCGTAGTCGGCAGCCAGGGCGCGGCGTCGGCTGGGCGTCTGGTAGTTCATGATTCAAGGCACCTGCGCAGGCGCTCCATGCCCCGGCGGATCCACGACTTGACCGAGCCCAGGGGCGCCGCCAGGTGGTCGGCCAGCTCCGAGCAGGACAGTCCTTGGAAGTAGGCGACGCTGATCGACTGACGTTGCATGCCCTCCAGGCTGTCCAGGCAACGGTTCAGGGCCTGGGCCTGGCGGGCGCTGTCCAGCAGTTCGTGGGCGGAGGGGCCCTCGTCGGGCAGTTGCTGTTCTTCCCGTTCGCTCAAGGGTCGGTCGCGGTGTTTGCGCAACTGGTCGATGGCTTGATTGCGCAGGATGTGGGTCATCCAGGTCAGCGGTGCCGAGAGGTGGGCTTGGTAGCGTGAGGCGTTGTTCCAGATCCGTATGAAGCTTTCCTGCAGCACTTCTTCGGCCAAGTCGTGGCGGCCCATGAAGCGCAAGGCCACGCCGTGCAGGCGTGGGGCGACGCTGCGGTACAGGCTCTCGAAGGCGCGGCGGTCGCCCAGGGCACATTGGGCCAGCAGTTGCCTGAGATGATCGGGGTCGAGGGTGGAAATAAGCGTTCTCCAGACAAACCGGCGGTGAGCGCAAGGCACCGGTTTGCAAGGCCGGTTGGCAGAGATTAGTCCAGGGTGCGCGGTTGTTCCATTCATCGGGAATATCCTCCAGGGCATGGCCTATACGTTGCCCCCGGGCCCCTGGATGCAGCGCCGACGGACGACCGGAACATTCACCGGGCCGATCAGTCAAAACGCTGTTTTCCATCCCACTGTCGAGGATGGCGACAGGTTCACTGAGGTTGCTTCGATGAAGATTTCACGCGGTTTGCTACTGGCTTCACTGATGACCTTGGCCGCGGGCCCAGTGTTGGCCGGGTTCAGCCTGGGGGACGTGGCCGGGGCCATTGCCGGTGCCCAGGGCAACAAGGCCGGGGAGGCCGCCACCACCCCTGAAACGGCCGGCCTGCTGGACAGCCTGGGGTCGCAATTGAAGATCAGCCCCGAGCAGGCCGTCGGCGGGGCCGGTGCCATGCTGGGCCTGGCGAAGAACCAGTTGAGCTCCACCGACTACGCGCAATTGGCCAAGAGCGTTCCGGGGTTGGACCAGTTGGCGGGCAACAATGCCCTGAGCGGGCTTGGCGGTTTGGGAGGGTTGCTGGGTGATTCCGCCAAGTCCCCGGCCCTCGACGGTCTGCTGGGCAATGTGAAAACCACCAGCGACCTGAACAACACCTTCGGCGCCTTGGGCATGGACAGCGGCATGATCGGCCAATTTGCTCCGTTGATCCTGCAGTACCTCGGGCAGCAGGGCGTTGGTGGTTCGTTGCTGCAAAGCCTGGGCGGTATCTGGGGCACCGGCAGCTGATCAGCCCTGCTCGCCACGTAACTGGGCAATGCGTCGGTCCTTCTCGGTCCAGAGCTGGTTGACCCAGTTCTGGACGTGTTGGCGAAACGCCGGATCGTTTTCGTAATCCCCCTGCCACAACGCCGGGTCCAGTTCACGGGTGTGAATGTCGATGATCACCTTGGGCACTGCGCCGCTGATCAGTTCCCAGAACCCCGGAATCTTCTGCTGCGGATAGACCACGGTGACGTCGAGAATCGCGTCCAGTTGTTGGCCCATGGCGGCCAATACAAAGGCTACGCCGCCCGCCTTGGGCTTGAGCAGGTAGTTGAAGGGGGAGCCCTGTTGCTGGCGTTTTATCGGGGTGAAGCGGGTGCCTTCCAGGTAGTTGACCACGGTCACCGGCTGGCGCTTGAACAGCTCGCAGGCGGCCTGGGTGATTTCCAGGTCCTTGCCCCGCAGTTCCGGGTGCCTGGCCAGGAAGGCCTTGCTGTAGCGCTTCATGAAGGGGTAGTCCAGGGCCCACCAGGCCAGGCCCAGGAACGGCACCCAGATCAGCTCGCGCTTGAGGAAGAACTTGAAGAACGGGGTGCGCCGGTTGAGGGCCTGGATCAGCGCCGGGATGTCCACCCAGGATTGGTGGTTGCTGACCACCAGGTACGAAGTGTCGACCCGCAGGCCTTCGCCGCCACGAATGTCCCATTGTGTGGGGATGCACCGGGCGAAGATCAGTTTGTCGATCTCGGCCCAGGTTTCGGCGATCCACATCACGGCCCTTGAGGCGTTATCGCGCCAGCGCCCGGGCAGGACCAGCTTGAGCAGGGCAAACACCATCAGTGGGCCGAACAGCACCAGGGTGTTGAGCAGGAGCAGCAGGGTGACGAAACAGCCGGTGAGCAGGCGGCGCATAAGCAACTCTTGGCAAACTTTTGGACGGGCAATCATAAGCAGCTTGGGCGCAGAGGCCAAATGCCCAAGTGCTGACGAATGTTTCACTTATATACAGTTATGCTTTTGCCCACTCTGCACGTTGAACCCATTGCCCGGCAGCGGTCTAAAAAACCGCTGCCCACTTTCCAAGGAACCCCCTCACGTGAAATCCGTCCTGGCTTTGCTGTCCCTTCTCGCGCTGCCGGTCATGGCCGCCGAGCCCACGCTGTACGGGCGCTACGAATACATCCAGTTGCCGGAAATCGGCGAAACCCTCAAGGCCAAGATGGACACCGGCGCCCTGACCGCGTCGCTGTCGGCCAAGGACATCGAGACCTTTACCCGC
This sequence comes from Pseudomonas morbosilactucae, assembly GCF_023241665.1. Lineage (NCBI taxonomy): Bacteria > Pseudomonadati > Pseudomonadota > Gammaproteobacteria > Pseudomonadales > Pseudomonadaceae > Pseudomonas > Pseudomonas morbosilactucae. Next base: position 26,653 of record NZ_JALQCX010000034.1, read on the forward strand.
GACGGTGAGGATTGGGTGCGCTTCCGCTTGGCCACCAAGGGTGCCGACAACAAGGTCTACGAACACAAAGTGGCGCGCATCAGCAAGATCAAGAGCCGCGCCGATGAAGATGAAGACAGCGAAGAACCGCAGGCGGCCAAGCGCCCGGTGGTGGACCTGGAAATGTGCCTGGGCAACGTCAAACGCACGGTGGAGGTCAACCTCACCGACCGTAGCGGCTTCAACTACCCGTTGCTGATTGGCGCCAAGGCCCTGCGCGAGTTTGGCGCCGCGGTGAACCCGGCCCGACGCTATACGGCGGACAAGCCCGACTGCTGATTGACGGCGCCTGAGGCATCCGGCACCTTTCCCGCACTTAACCTCTGTGCTCGGATGCCATGCCCCATATCCTGATTGTCGAAGACGAAGCGGCGATTGCCGATACGCTGATTTTTGCCCTGCAGGGTGAGGGTTTCAGTACCACCTGGCTGAGCCTGGGCCAGGCGGCGTTGGACCACCAGCGGGCGACGCCGGCGGACCTGATCATTCTCGACATCGGCTTGCCGGACATCAGCGGCTTCGAGACCTGCAAGCAGTTGCGGCGCTTCAGCGAAGTGCCGGTGATGTTCCTCAGTGCCCGGAATGGCGAGATCGACCGCGTGGTCGGCCTGGAGATCGGCGCTGACGATTATGTGGTCAAGCCCTTCAGCCCCCGGGAAGTGGCGGCACGGGTCAAGGCCATCCTCAAGCGCATGGGCCCGCGGACCAGCGAGGCTGCGCCCTTGTTTGTCATCGACCCGGAGCGGGTGCAGATCAGCTACCGCGGCCAGCCCCTGAGCCTGACCCGTCACGAATTCCGTTTGTTGCAGAGCCTGCTGGAACAGCCCGAACGGGTGTTCAGTCGCGAGCAGTTGCTGGACGCCCTGGGGGTGGCCGCCGACGTCGGTTACGAGCGCAATATCGACAGCCACATCAAGAGCCTGCGGGCCAAGCTGCGGGCAGTGGCGGCCAGTGCCGAGCCGATCCAGACCCATCGTGGCCTGGGCTACAGCTACAGCCCGGTGAACAGCTGATGCCATTGGGCGTACGGATTTTCCTGGTCTATGTGCTGTTTGTCGGCCTGACCAGCTACTTCGTGCTCAACACGGTGATGGAGGAAATCCGCCCAGGGGTGCGCCAGTCCACCGAAGAAACCCTGGTGGACACCGCCAACCTGATGGCGGAGATCCTGCGGGACGACTTCAAGGCCGGGACCCTCAACGAAAACCGCTGGCCGCAGTTGCTGCATGCCTATGGCGAGCGCCAGCCGGCGGCGACCATCTGGGGGTTGCCGAAGAACCAGGTCAACCACCGTATTTACGTGACCGACGCCCAAGGCAAGGTGGTGCTGGATTCCAGCGGCGTCGCCGTGGGCCAGGATTATTCGCGCTGGAACGATGTGTACCTGACTTTGCGCGGCCAGTACGGCGCCCGTTCTACCCGGGCCGTGGCCGAAGACCCGGACTCGTCGGTGATGCACGTCGGCGCGCCGATCCGTGACAACGGCCAGATCATTGGCGTGGTCACCGTGGCCAAGCCCAACAGCTCGCTGCAGCCCTATGTGGACCGCACCCAGCGGCGCTTGATCTGGTACGGCGCCGGGGTGATCGGCCTCGGCCTGCTGTTCGGCGGCTTGTTGTCCTGGTGGCTCAGCGCAGCCTTGCGGCGCCTGACGGCCTATGCCCAGGCGGTCAGCGAAGGTCGGCGCGCCGAGTTGCCCCATTATCGCGGCGGCGAGTTGGAGCAGTTGTCCACGGCGGTGGAGCACATGCGTACCCAGTTGGAGGGCAAGGCCTATGTGGAGCGCTACGTACACACCCTGACCCATGAATTGAAGAGCCCGCTGGCGGCGATTCGCGGCGCGGCCGAGCTGCTGCAAAGCGAGATGCCGGTGGAACAGCGGCAGCGCTTTGTCGGCAATATCGACAGCGAAAGTGCGCGCATGCAGCAGTTGATCGAGCGTCTGTTGAACCTGGCCCAGGTCGAGCAGCGCCAGGGCCTGGAAGAACGGGTGGCGGTGCCCTTGGCGCCCCTGCTCAAAGAGCTGCTCGATGGCCAGGCCGCGCGCATCCAGCGCAAGCAGTTGCGCATCGAGCAGCAGATCGCCCCGGACCTGGCGCTCAACGGCGAGCCGTTCCTGCTGCGCCAGGCCCTGGGCAACCTGCTGGAGAACGCCCTGGATTTCACCCCGCAGCACGGCCTGCTGCGCATCGGCGCCGAACGTGAGGGCGATGAGCGGGTGTTCTCCCTGTTCAACCAGGCCGAGGCTATTCCCGACTACGCCCTGCCGCGCCTGTGCGAGCGTTTCTACTCCCTGCCACGGCCCGACAGTGGACGCAAAAGCACCGGGTTGGGGCTCAATTTCGTTGCCGAGGTGGTGCAGTTGCACGGCGGCCAGATGAGCATCGGCAATGTGCCGGATGGGGTGCTGGTGACCTTGCGCCTACCTTGATCGGTGGGCGTTCTCCACAGAGTCTCCACACAGCCCTCATAAAACCCCCACAGCGACGCCCCAGACTTTCTCCCATCAGAACAGGGAGAGAACCCCATGAACCACCGCAGTCTGGCCTTGAAACTCGGGGCTATTGCCCTTTTGATCCTGTTGTTGCTGGTGCCGCTGCTGATGATCGGCGGGCTGATCCAGGAGCGTCAGCAACTGCGTGATGGTGTGCTGGAAGACATCGCCCGCAGCTCCAGCGGTAGCCAGCAACTCACCGGCCCAGTGCTGGTGGTGGACTATCGCAAGACCGTGCGCGTCTGGAAGACCAACGAAAAAACCAATAAACGCTACCAGGAAAATACTGAGGTGGAAGGGCGCCTGTTTTTCCTGCCCGAGCATTTCGAACTCAATGGCCAGGCCCAGACCGAACTGCGGGCGCGGGGCATCTACGAGGCGCGGCTGTTCCACGCCGACAGCCATATCAGCGGTTACTTCGCTGTTCCCGAGCAGTACGGCATCAAGGAAGACTTTGCTGATTACCAGTTCGACCCGCCCTTCCTGGCAGTGGGCATCAGCGACATCCGCGGCATCGAGAACGCCCTCAAGCTGCAACTCAATGGCCAGACCCTGGATTTTGCCCCGGGCACTTACGTCAGTTGGCTGGACGAAGGCGTGCACGCCATGTTGCCGCCCCTGGATGTGAAGAAGGTGACCCAGTTGGACTTCGGTTTCGACCTGCGCCTGCAAGGCACCGGTCAACTGGAGGTGGTCCCGGTGGGCAAGACCAGCAAGGTGCAACTGGGCGCCAACTGGCCGCACCCGAGCTTTATCGGCAACTACCTGCCGACCGAGCGTGAAGTCACCGACCGCGGCTTTTCGGCGACTTGGCAGACCTCGTTTTTCTCCACCAACCTGGAACAGGCGATGGACCGCTGCGTCACCAGCCAGAAGTGCGGCGACTTCCATGGCCGCAGCTTTGGCGTGAGCTTTATCGACCCGGTGGATCAGTACCTGAAAAGCGACCGTGCGATCAAATACGCCCTACTGTTTATCGGCCTGACCTTCGCCGGCTTCTTCCTGTTCGAAGTGCTCAAGAGCCTGGCGGTGCACCCGGTGCAATACGCTCTGGTGGGGGTGGCCCTGGCGTTCTTCTACCTGTTGCTGCTGTCGTTGTCGGAGCACCTGGGCTTTGCCCTGGCCTACCTGTTGTCCGCCAGCGGCTGTGTGGTGCTGATCGGCTTCTACGTCAGCCATGTGTTGCACAGCGCCGGGAAAGGCACCGGGTTTGCGCTGGCGTTGGCGGCCTTGTACGGCCTGCTGTATGGCTTGCTCAGTGCCGAGGATTACGCGCTGCTGATGGGCTCGCTGCTGCTGTTTGGCCTGCTCGGGGTGTTTATGGTGCTGACCCGTAAGCTGGACTGGTACGGCATTGGCCAGGACAAGGGCGAGAAACCCCTGCAATTCGAGCTGGGGGCGGTGCAATGAGCCGGTCACTGGGCTTGCGTGAGGATCAACGGCTGGGCGAGGTGTTGGCGCAACGGATTGGCGGCTTGTTCCCGGTGGACCTGTTGTGGCTTGATCGCCGGCCGGCCCCTGACGGGCAGCGGCGGCCGGCGACCAACGGCGTCACACCGCAGGCTGGGTGGCGAGCATCGAGGGGCGTTGACTGACTTCGGCGTACCAGGCGGCCAGTTGCGGCTGGGCCTCGCGCCAGTTCAGGTCCGGGTGGCGGAAGTCCAGGTAACCCAGGGCGCTGGCCACGCCAATGGAGGCCACATCGAAGTGGCAGGCCAGTTCGGCAATGGCCTCGGCCTCAAGCTCGGCCAGGGCGCGACGGATCTTGTCGCGCTGACCGTCGAGCCACAGGTCCCAGTGTTTCTCCGGCGCGCGCAGGGCCACTTCGTAACGGATCAGCACCGCCGAGTCGAGAATGCCGTCGGCCAGTGCCGCCAGGGTCAGGCGCCGCCAGCGGGACGAGCCCTCACGGGGGATCAGCGGGTTACCCACGTGTTGCTGGTCCAGGTACTCGACAATCACCCGGCTGTCGTAAAGTACGTTGCCGTCGGCCAGGCGCAGGGCGGGAATCTTGCCCAGGGGGTTGTCCTTGATCAGTTCGGCGTCCGGGCTGACCGGGCTCAGTTGGCTGTTGACCAGGGCCACGCGATTCAATTGCCCGGTCTCGTGCAGCAGCACCATGACTTTGCGCACGTAGGGCGAGGCGGGGTTGTGGAACAGCGTCATGCTGGGGGTGGACATGGACATTCCTCGAAGGGGGCGGGGGCACCCGGGGATCTTATCCCAGAGCCGGGCCGACGCCACAGCGGCGGATTCAGTATCCTGCTGCCGCCCCTCAACGAGGCTTCAAGGAGAGCAGGATGCGCAGGCGTTATATGCAACATGTGTGGGTCACCCAGGTCTTGCTGGCCTTGGGCAGTGCTGCGGTGTATCTGGCGTTGCAAGTGGAATGGCGGCGTCATGGCGAGGGTACGCCGGAGTACCTGATGGTGTTCACCTGGCTGGCCCGTACCTGGCTGCCTCTGGCGTGGCTGGTGTTGGCGGCCGGGGCCCTGGCGTTATGGCTGCGTGCCCGCCATGGGGTGAGCCGTGGCCTGCATTGGGGGTTGGCGCTGAGTTACCTGCCATTGCTGTTGTTGGTCGGCGTTGGCGTGTTGATCGCCGCCGGCGCGGTGCTGGAGAACCTCAGGTTCGCCCCGGCCATCCTGCTGGGCCTGGGGCTGTCATTTCATATGCTGCTGCGCTTTCCCCGACGTTGCGCTAGCGTCCCCGGTAACCGCTGAGTAGCCCGCGCAATGCGATCAGGGTCGGCAGCCCGAGGCCGATCCAGCTCAGGCTGTCCCAGATCCCGTCCCCTAGCAGTGCGGCAAACAACCCGGTTGCGGTGAGCAACGCCAACCAGGCCGGGGTGCCGAAGACCTTCCAGAAATTCGAGGCCCGGGGCTTCATGGCAGCACCTGCGCTGCGGCCGGTTTGGCCCCACGCCGGCGGACGACCCACAGGTACAGGCCGCTGCCCAGGACGATGATGGTCAACACATCCAGCGCCGCCCACAGCACCTGCATCGGCAGGCCGCCGTAGTCGCCAAAGTGCAGGGGCTGGGACAGGCCCATGGCGTCCATGTACCAAGGGCGCTCGGCCACGGCGGTGACCTCCAGGGTGCTGGCGTCGATCAGCACCGGGGTCAGCAGGTGTGACGTCAGGTGGGTGCTGCCTTTCATGAACACCGCGTAGTGGTGCTCGCTGGAAAAGCGCGTGCCGGGGAAGGCAATAAAGTCGGCCTGCATGCCGGGCGTCGTCGCTTCGGCAATTTCCAGTAGGCGGCTGGCAGGGGCCAGTCGGGTCAGGGGCGGGGCATCCTGGTAGGGCGCGATCATGGCGCTGAGGGCATCGTTGCGCCAGGCAGCGATCAGCAGGTCGGCGCAGGCGCTGACGACCCCGGTCACGCCCACCACCAGGGCCCAAGTCAGGGTCACCACGCCGATCAGGTTGTGTAGGTCGAGCCAGCGCAGGCGGGTGGATTTGTCCCGGCGCACGGTGGCGAAATCCAGGCGGCGCATAAACGGCAGGTAGAGCACCGTGCCGGAGACAATCGCCAGTACAAACAGCAGCCCCATGAAGGCCAGCAGCAGCTTGCCCGGCAACCCAGCGAACAGGTCCACGTGCAGGCGCAGCATGACCATCATCAGCCCGCCATTGGCCGAGGGCATGGCCACGGCCTCGCCGGTGCGGGCGTCGAGCATGAAGGTGTGGGACGAATTGGGCTCGGTGCCGGCGGTCTTGGCCATGATCGCCACCACGCCGTTGGGCTCGTCTGCGTCCCAGCCGAAGTACTGCATGACCTCGCCCGGACGATGGGCCTCGGCGGCGCGCACCAGCTGTTGCAGGTCCAGGTGCGGGGTGTCGGCGGGCAGCACCTTGAGCTCGGCGGCATCGCCCAGCAGGTGGTCGATTTCATGGTGGAAAATCAGCGGCAGGCCGGTCAGGGCCAGCATCAACAGAAAGACCGTACAGATCAGGCTGCTCCAGGTGTGGACCAGGGACCAGCGACGGATGGTGGTGCTTTTCATCACGGCTCCAAAGGCCAAAGGGCCGCGTTTGAGGCGGCCCTTTGGCGAGGGTTATCCCTTCTTAGAATTTGTATTTGACGCTGGCGACAACGTTGCGCTGATCGCCGTAGTAGCAGTAAAAGCCGTCGCAGGTGGAGAGGTAATCCTTGTTGAAGATGTTCTTCGCATCCAGTGCCACCGTGACGCCTTTGAGCGTGCTGTTCACGCGACCCAGGTCGTAATGCGCCGAGGCGTCATACACGGTGTAGGAGCCCACATGCCCCCAGTCGGTGTTGGTGGTGTTGCCGTAGGTGTCGCCGACGTAGCGTACGCCCGCACCCACACCAAAACCGTCCAGTGCCCCCTCGTGCCAGGTGTAGTCGGCCCAGGTGGTGGCCTGGTTGCGCGGTACCTGGGCCATGCGCTTGCCTTTCTCGGCAGCGGTGCCTTTGACAATCTCGCTGTCGTTGTAGGTGTAGGAACTCACCAGCTTGAGGTTGTTGGTCACGTCCGCAGTGGCTTCCAGTTCCAGGCCGCGTACGCGGACCTCACCCACTTGACGGGTGATGTTGGCTTCGGTGACCGACATGTTTTCCTGGGTCAGGTCGAACACTGCTGCGCTGAGCAGGGTTTTGCTGCCAGGTGGCTGGTACTTGACCCCCACTTCGTACTGTTGCCCGGTGGTGGGTTTGAAGGCATCGAGCTTGTTGGTGGGGGCGCCATTGGTGGGTTGGAAGGACTCCGCGTAGGAGAGGTAGGGCGTTACGCCACTGTCAAAGACATAGCTCAGGGCGGCGTTGCCACTGAACTGCTTGTTGCGCTGGGTGCTGGTGGCGTCCTGCAAGTTGTGGAAGGTGGTGGCAGCATGCACCCAGTCTTCACGACCGCCGAGGGTCAGGCGCCAGTTGTCCAGGGACATCTGATCCTGGGCATAGAGCCCGGTTTGCTGAATTTTCTGGTTGTAGTCGTACATGGTGAAGTACTGGACCTTGGAGAAGTCCTGGCCATACACCGGGTTGTTGATGTTGCTGGCCGGTACCCCGGCCGAGCCCCAGAGCCAGCGAGAGTCATTGTCGGAGCGCTGGTGGTCCAGGCCCAGCAGCACGGTATGGCTCACTGCGCCGGTCTGGAAGTCGGCCTGGAAGTTGTTGTCGACAGCGATCTGGCCAATGTTTTCGTCGACCTTGCCGGCGGTACGTTGCACGGTGCCGTCGGCGCTGACGGCCTGATCAGGACCTGCCGGCCAGATTTGACCACCGGCGGTGATGCCCTGGAAGTTCAGTTCGTTCTTGGTGTAGCGCAGGTTCTGGTGGAACTGCCAGGTGTCGTTCAGGCGGGTTTCGAAGGCGTAGCCCAGGGAGTAGTAGGTCCGATCGTAGAACTCCCAATCCGGATCGCCGAGGTTTTTATGATGGGAGATTTTGCCGGCCGGGCTGCTCAGCTTGGTGCCTTGCAGCGGCAGGAACTGCCCGGTGATGCCGGTATCGTCGCGGGTGTACTGCGAGAGGAACGTCAGCTTGGTGTCGTCGTTGATGTTCCAGGTCAGGCTGGGAGCGATGTTGTAGCGCTTGTCCGGGATGTGGTCCACCGGCGCATTGCTGTCGCGCACGGTGCCGCTCACGCGGTACAGGAACTGGCCTCCATCATCGATCTTGCCGGTGCTGTCGAAGTTGATCTGCTTGTGTTCGTTGCTGCCGGCCTGGACTTCGACTTCATGGCTGCTTTGTTCCTGGGGGCGGCGGCTGACCATGTCCAGCAGGCCGCCTGGCGGGGTCTGGCCATAAACCGAAGAGGCCGGACCGCGCAGTACCGCAATGCGTTCAAGGTTCCAGGGCTCGATCTTCGGCGTGACGTAAGTGCCTCGGGGCAATGGCAAGCCATCGAGGAATTGCGTCGGCACGAAGCCTCGTACCAGCAACCAGTCGTTGCGCGAGTCGGAGCCGTAGCCACTGCTTTGCACACCGGCGGTGTAGCGCAGTGCGTCGTTGAGGCTGAGCACTGGGCGATCGTCCATTTGTTCGCGGGTGATGACCGAGACCGAGCGTGGCAGTTCGGCGATGGGCGTATCGGTCTTGGTCCCGGCGGCGGTGCGGGTGGCGAGGTAGCCATCCGCCGGTCCCCAGGCGCTTTCGAACGCCTGTTGCCCGGTGATGCTGGTTTCTGGCAGGGCCATCACGCCCTCCGGGATCGGCGCCAGGGTGTAGGTGCCGGCGCTGCCTTGTTCCAGTTGCAGACCCGAGCCGCGCAGGGCTTCGTGCAGGGCGCCGATGGCGTCGAACTGGCCGTTGACCGGGGCCGAGGTCTTGCCGGCCGCGAGGGACGGGTTGAGGCTCAGGGCCACGCCGGCCTGGCTGGCGATACGGTTGAGGGTGCTGGCCAGGGGCGCCGCCGGCAGGTTGTAGGCGCGCACGCTGGAAGCCTGCTCGGCCGCCAGCAGCGGGGAACTGGCCAAGGGGGCGCACAGGGCAATGGCTACGGCCAGCAGGCTGGGGCGCAGCAGGGTGTCAAGCGGGCGGTACATACGGCGGCTCCTGAATGGAAATGTTTCGCAATTGCCTCCATGCCGTACGAGATCGAGAAAGTGATAGGGCTGAATGAAAATAATTTTTATCAGCCCGCTGGCGGGTTGTATCTGCCGAGCCCGGCGCCCTGCCAGCGTCTGCGAGAGGCGCCGGCTGGGCGATGCATTCAGGGCTGGGCGGGGGCCTTGGCCTGCACGGTGACCCACCACGGCGTGTGCTGTTCCAGGCGCACTGGCAAGGTCGGCAGCAGCGCGCTCAAGGCCAGGTCGGTGTCGTGCAGCGGGAAGCTGCCGGTGATACGCAGGTCGGCGATTTCCGGGGCCACGCCCAGGTAGCCGCGGCGGTAGCGGCCCAGTTCCTGGATCAGGTCGCCGAGGCGGGCGTTGTCCACCACCAGCATGCCGCGGGTCCAGGCGTCGGCGTCGGCGTTGAGGGCCAATAGCGGGCCCAGGCCGTCGCTGTGAATCAGCACCTGCTGGCCTTCCTTGACGATCTGTTCCTGTGCCGGGGTGTGCGGCTGCGCGGCGACAGCGGATTTGATCACGCTGAGGCGGGTGCCCTGGTCTTCGCGTTTGACCAGGAATCGCGTGCCCAGGGCGCGCATCCGTCCTTCGCGGGTTTCGACGATAAATGGCCGCGCATCGTTGTGCCCGGTCTCGATGAGGATTTCCCCCTCCTGGAGCACGATGCGTCGCTGTTTGTCATCGAAGCGCACATCCAGGGCACTGTGGGTGTTGAGGTTGACCACGGTGCCGTCGCTCAGGCGCAGGGTGCGTTGCTCGCCGGTGGCGGTGCGCTGGTCGGCCAGCCAGTAATCCAGTGGCAGGTAGCGGTCGCCGACCATCAGCGCCAGCCCGAGCACCACGACCACGCTGGCCAGGCCGCTGCCGAGCTTGCGCACTTGGCGGCGAATGCCTTCGCGCGATTGCAGCAGTGCGGCGCGGGCCGGCCCCGAAGCCACGCTGAAACGCTGGTCGAGCATGCCCAATTGGCGCCAGGCACGGGCGTGTTCCTCATCGGCAGCGTGCCACTTGGCGAACTCTTCGCGCTCCACGCTGCTGCCGTCGCCGGAATCCAGGGACAGTTGCCAGGCAATTGCCGCGTCCAGCACCCGGGCCGACACCGGCTTGGAACTGATGGGCTTCATAGCGGCTCGCCGTACAGGGCGATGTAGCACTGGCGGATGCCCTGGGTCAGGTACTGGCGCACCCGGGGCACCGAGACGCCCAGGCGCTCGGCGATTTCGGCGTGGCTCAGGCCGTCCAGACGGTTGTACAGGAAGGCCGCCCGGGCTTTGCTCGAGAGCTTGCCCAGCAGGCGGTCGATGGCCTTGAGGTCTTCGAGGATCAGTTGCTGCTCTTCCGGCGACGGATGCTGGTGCTCGGGAATTAGCAGCAGTTCATTGAGGTAGGCCTGCTCCAGGGCGGCGCGGCGGAAGTGGTCGAACAACAAGCCCTTGGCGATGGCCAGCAAAAAACGCCCGCGGCTCGCGCGGGCTGGGTGCCTGCTCGCGGTTCAGCAAGCGCACGAAAGTGTCCTGGCTCAGGTCTTCGGCCCGTTGCGGGCACGCCATGTTGCGGCGCAGCCAGGCCAATAGCCAACCACGATGGTCGCGATACAACGCACCAACCAGTTCGTTGTGTGGGCTTTGGGCTGACGGCAACGGGTATCACCAATGAGGAAGTTGAAACTAACGAGAATTATTCGCGATTGTGGCAGAGGCGAAACAGCCGCGCAATTGACGCTGGTCGGTTGCCCAGGCGGCGCGGCGTTCGGGGTTAGAACGTGGGGGCGTGTTGGCGGCGTTTCCACTGGCTGAGGCGCTGTTGCAGGTTCAGCGGGCTGTGGATCTGCTGCTGGCGGGCGCGGCTGAACAGAATCAGCGCCAGTTCTGCGGTGGCCAGGGCGTCGGCAGCGGCGTGATGGCGCTCGCCCACCTGCAGTTTGAACCAGCCGATCCAGTCATCCAGGCCGGCTTCGCGAATGTTCGCCTGGGGGCAGAGCAGCGGCGCCATGTCGGCAACGTCGAGGAAGGGGTGCTGCAAGCGATAGCCCAGGCTGTCCTTGAGCGCCCGGCCGAGCATGTGTTGGTCGAAGGGCGCGTGGAAGGCCAGCAACGGGCTGTCGCCGACGAACTCCATGAAGTCCAGCAAGGCCTGGGCGGGGTCGCAACCGGCGGCGATGGCGCTGGGCCCCAGGCCGTGGATCAGCACGCTGGGGCTCAGTTTTTGGCCGTTGCGCTGCAAGGTGCGTTCGAACTGCTGGCTGAAGTCGATGGCGCCGTCCTCAATCACCACCGCGCCGATGGACAGCACCAGATCGCGATTGAGGTTCAGGCCGGTGGTTTCCACGTCCACCACCACCCAGCGTTGTTCGCGCAGGCTGCACTCGCCCAGGGGCGCGGCGTCACGCAGGTGTTCGCGGCGCTGTTGCTGCTCGGCGGTCAGCAGTGCGCCGGCGGGGCGCAGCCAGGTAAACAGGCTCATAACTGGTACCGCAGGGCCAGGCTGCTTTGCAGGCGTTGGGCCTGGCGCAGGGATTCGCGCAGGATGCGCCGGTCCAGGTGGTTGAGGCTGTCCGGGTCGACGCGGTTGGAGTACGGCAGGTTCTCCCGCGTCTGGCGCTGATGCTGTTGCATGCGGGTCTGCTGGATAAAGTGGTAAGCCTCTTCATACGCCGCGCCGTCCAGGGCCTCGATCACGTCCTTGGCCACCAGTTGGCGCAGGCGCTCCAGGGTGTTGTTGGCACCGATGCCGTTGGCCAGGGCCAGCAGCCGGGCGCCGTCGACGAAGGGGGTCAGGCCCTGGACTTTCAGGTCCAGCGTGGCTTTCCCACCATTTTTCTTCTCCAGGACGAAATCGCGGAAGCGCCCCACCGGCGGGCGCTGACGCAAGGCGTTCTCGGCCAGCATGCGTTGGAACAAGCGGTTGTCGGCGACCTGATCGAGGATGCCCTGGCGCAGTTGTTCACAGCCGCGCTCGTCGCCCCAGACCACCCGCAGGTCGAAATAGATGCTCGAGCCCAATAGGTTTTCCGGGGTGGCCTCGCGAATAAAGGCGGCAAAGCGTCGGGCCCATTCGGCGCGAGACAGGCACAGCTCGGGGTTGCTGGCCATGATATTGCCCTTGCACAGGGTGAAGCCGCACAGCGCCAGGCTCTGGTTGATCTGCTGGGCCAGGGGCAGCAGCTTGCCGCGGATTTCGGCTGCATGGGCAGCGTCCCGGGCGTCGAAGAGGATGCCGTTGTCCTGGTCGGTGTGCAGGGTCTGCTCGCGGCGGCCTTCGCTGCCAAAGCACAACCAACTGAAGGGCACCCCGGGGTCACCCTTGTCGGCCAGGGTCAGTTCGATCACCCGGCACACGGTGTGGTCGTTGAGCAGGGTGATGATGTGGGTGATCTGGGTCGAAGACGCGCCGTGGGCCAGCATGCGCTCCACCAGTTGGCCAATCTCGCCGCGCAGGGCCACCAGGTTGTCGATGCGTGGCGCATGGCGAATGGTCCGGGCCAGGTGCACCAGGTCCACACGTTGCAGGGAAAACAGATCGCGCTCCGAAACCACGCCACACAGGCGCTGATCCTTGACCAGGCAGACGTGGGCGATGTGCCGCTGGGTCATGGCGATCGCCGCATCGAAGGCGCTGTGGTCCGGGCTGAGGAAGAACGGCGCTTGGGTCATGTGCCGTTCGATGGGCTGGTTGAAGTCCTGGGTGCCGTCCGCCACCACTTGGCGCAGGTCGCGCAGGGTGAAGATGCCGATCGGCGCCTTGTGGTCATCCACCACCACGATGCTGCCCACTTGCTGCTCGTGCATCAGAGTCACGGCTTCGCGCAGGGGCGTGGAGGGGTTGCAGGTCACTGGGTGGCGCATGGCCAACTCGCCGAGGCGGGTGTTTAGGGAGTACTGGGTGCCGAGGGTTTCCACGGCCTTTTGCTGGACTTGCTGGTTGACCTGGTCCAGCAGGCTGCTGACCCCGCGCAGGGCGAAGTCGCGGAATTCCCCAGAGAGGGCGAACAGCTTGATAAAGGCCAGCTTGTTTAGTTGCAGGCAGAAGGTGTCCTCGGCCGCCAAGTGTTCGGTGCGGGTGGCCCGCTCGCCCAGCAATGCCGCCAGGGGGAAGCACTCGCCGGTGGTGATTTCGAAGGTGGTTTCGGTGCCGCCCTTGGCACTGTGGGGGCGCTCGCCCACCACCCGGCCCTGCTTGACGATGTAGAAGTGTTCAACCGGGCCGTCGGCGGGCTTGATGATGCTCTCGCCGGGGCCATAGAAACGCAGCTGGCATTGCTCTACCAGGTACGCCAGGTGGGCGTTTTCCATTTGGTTGAAAGGCGGGAAGCGCTGTAGGAACTGCATGGTCCCGTGGATGTTCTGCAACACCGCGGTCTTCCCGGCCTGGGTGAAGGCATCCGCTTTACTCATAACGATTACCGCAGTCTTTTTGGATTTATTGTGGTCGGATCAAGCGCCATGGTCGGCCGGTCGGCGCAGGGTGCCCATTGGACGTAAGTCTAGGTAGCCGCCGTCAGGCGCAACATTTGGCATTGAAACCCCGCTGATCCATGCACAAAGGTGCTGATCAAAGGGATTGGAAATTTTTCCGACGAAGTGCACATTGAAGGCCTGCCTGGCGATGTCTGACCACTGTGCTAGGGGATTGATCTGTCTATTCAGAGAAACATATGTCTGACCACGATATTTTGAGCGATGCCGAGCGCGAGCGCTGAGTGCCGTGATGCTGGAGCCTGATCTGCCGCCCCAGCGTGTGCTGATCGCCGATGACGACAAGGATGCGCGGGAGTTGCTCTCGGAAATCCTTGCGCTGGACGGTATTCGCTGCATGACCGCCGCCAGTGGTGTGGCGGCCCTGGAGTTGCTCCAGTCCAGCAAATCGATTGGTTTGCTGATCACCGATTTGCGCATGGCGCCCTGTGGCGGCCTCGACCTGATACGCCAAGTGCGCGAGTCGGAGCGGGCGGCGTTGCCGATCATCATCATTTCCGGGGACGCCGACGTGCGTGATGCCATCGAGGCCATGCACTTGAGTGTGGTGGACTTTCTGCTCAAGCCGGTGGACACCAGCAAGCTGCTGGCCCTGGTCAAGCATGAGCTGGGGGTTGTTCCTTAGGGTTGAGCCTGGCGGCCCGGACGCTGCCAATACCTGCCCATGAAAAAGCCCCGGCCTTGCGGACCGGGGCTTTTTCGTTGGGGCTATCGCGCGGGTTTACAGGCCGTTCTTGGCCTTGAACTCGCGACGACGACGGTGCAGTACCGGCTCGGTGTAGCCGTTGGGCTGCTTGGTGCCTTCGATCACCAACTCCAGCGCCGCCTGGAAGGCGATGTTGCTGTCGAAGTCGGGGGCCAATGGACGGTACAGCGCGTCACCGGCGTTCTGCCGATCCACCACCGGCGCCATGCGCTTGAGGCTTTCCAGCACCTGGGCTTCGGTGACGATGCCATGGCGCAGCCAGTTGGCGATGTGCTGGCTGGAGATACGCAGGGTGGCGCGGTCTTCCATCAGGCCGACATCGTTGATGTCCGGCACTTTCGAACAGCCCACGCCCTGGTCGATCCAGCGCACCACGTAACCGAGGATGCCCTGGGCGTTGTTGTCCAGTTCGTTGCGCACTTCTTCGGCGGACCAGTCGGTGTTGCTGGCCAGGGGAATGGTCAGGATATCGTCCACCGAAGCGCGCTCGCGCTTGACCAGTTCGGCCTGGCGGGCGAATACGTCGACCTTGTGATAGTGCAGCACGTGCAGGGCGGCGGCAGTCGGCGACGGCACCCAGGCGGTGTTGGCACCGGCCAGTGGGTGAGCGATTTTCTGCTCGAGCATGGCGGCCATCAGGTCCGGCATGGCCCACATGCCTTTGCCGATCTGCGCACGGCCTTGCAGGCCGGTGGACAGGCCGATGTCGACGTTCCAGTTCTCGTAGGCGCCGATCCATTTCTCGCCCTTCATGGCGGACTTGCGCACCACGGCGCCGGCTTCCATGGAGGTGTGGATTTCGTCGCCGGTGCGGTCGAGGAAGCCGGTGTTGATAAACACCACGCGCTCGCTGGCGGCCTTGATGCAGGCCTTGAGGTTGACCGTGGTGCGGCGCTCCTCGTCCATGATCCCGACCTTCAGGGTATTGCGCGGCAGGCTCAGGACGTCTTCGATGCGGCCGAACAGCTCGTTGGTGAAGGCGGCTTCTTCAGGGCCGTGCATCTTCGGCTTGACGATGTACACCGAGCCGGTCCGGCTGTTGGTGCGCGAGGTGCCGCCGTTGATGTTGTGGATGGCGGCGAGGCTGGTGACCAGGCCATCGAGGATGCCTTCCGGTACTTCGTTGCCGTCTTTGTCGAGGATCGCGTCGATGGTCATCAGGTGGCCAACGTTGCGCACGAACAGCAGCGAGCGGCCGTGCAGTTTCACTGTCGAGCCATCGACGCCGGTGTATTCACGGTCGGCGTTCATGGTGCGGGTGAAGGATTTGCCGCCTTTGACGACTTCTTCGGACAGGTCGCCCTTCATCAGGCCGAGCCAGTTGCGGTAGATCACCACTTTGTCGTCGGCATCGACGGCGGCGACCGAGTCTTCGCAGTCCATGATGGTGGTCAGGGCTGCTTCCATCAGCAGGTCCTTGACCCCGGCGGCGTCGGTCTGGCCGACCGGGCTGCTGGCATCGATCTGGATTTCGAAGTGCAGGCCGTTGTGCTTGAGCAGGATGGCGCTCGGTGCAGCGGCGTCGCCGTGGTAACCGATCAGTTGCGCGTCATCGCGCAGGCCGCTGTTGCTGCCGCCCTTGAGGCCGACCACCAGCTTGCCGTCGACGATCTTGTAGCTCACGGAGTCGACATGGGAACCGGCGGTCAATGGCGCGGATTCATCGAGGAAGGCACGGGCGAAGGCAATGACCTTGTCGCCGCGGACCTTGTTGTAGCCTTTGCCTTTCTCTGCGCCGTCGGCTTCGCTGATGGCGTCAGTGCCGTACAGCGCGTCGTACAGCGAACCCCAGCGGGCGTTGGAGGCGTTCAGGGCAAAGCGCGCGTTCATCACCGGCACCACCAGTTGCGGGCCGGCCATGTGGGCAATTTCTTCGTCGACGTTTTGTGTCGTCGCCTGGAAGTCCGCTGCTTCTGGCAGCAGGTAACCGATGTCTTGCAAGAAGGCTTTGTAGGCCACGGCGTCGTGTGCTTGACCGGCACGGGATTGGTGCCAGGCATCGATACGCGCCTGGAAATCGTCGCGTTTGGCGAGTAGGGCTTTGTTCTTCGGCGCCAGGTCGTGAATGACCTTGTCGGCGCCGCCCCAGAATGCCTCGGCGGTGAGGCCGGTACCGGGAATGGCTTCGTTGTTCACGAAGTCGAACAGGACTTTGGCGACCTGCAGGCCACCGACTTGAACGTGTTCAGTCATTGCTTGCCTCACTCTGCTCAGCTATTTCGCTTTTCAGCTCTTCAAATTAACAATGAAGCCTCGGGCCATTTAAAGCACAACCCCTGTTTCCAGTACATGCCATTGCCGGCGGCTGGGTGCTTCCAATCAACGGCTGAGCCTTGCTGACGGGGGCTTTCAAAGGTTGCGACTGCGCCTTGGCAGACATCGATCCAACGTTATGTAGTGCGCGCTGCGGCATACTACATGATGAATTGCGCTTGTGAAAATTAGACTAAATACGTCGTTCCGCGACTCAGAAAAGCATCGCGGTCACGCCGGGGATTCGGATGTTCTCAAAAAAACGATTGATTGTTCCAGATAAATCTAAAGAGTTGTACACGATTTGTATTTTCCTGCCCTTCGGCCCTCTGTATGGGCGGCTTGCCGGCGATTGAAGATTGAGGCTTTGCGCAGGGCTTGAGGGTGTCGATCGCTGGCAAGCCAGCGCCTACAAGGTGGAGCGGAAGCTGTTGGATTCCAGGCTGCCTATAATTGCTCTTTCATCCTGAACAGAGGGCTGCGCCATGGACCACCTCGTACTCACCGTATTTGCCCCGGACAAACCCGGACAGGTCGAGCGCATCGCCCAGTGCATCGCTGAGCACGGCGGCAATTGGCTGGAGAGCCGCATGTCGCGCATGGCCGGGCAGTTTGCCGGGATCTTGCGGGTGGGGGTTCCGGCCGAAGCCTACGACGAGTTGGTGGAGGCCCTGCAGGGGCTGGCGGCCCAGGGCATTCGCGTGCTGCTTGCCGACAGCGGGATCGAGCAGTCCTGCACCTGGAAGCCGATCGCCATGGAGTTGGTGGGTAACGACCGGCCGGGCATCGTGCGCGACATCACCCGTTTGCTGAGCGAGCAGGGGGTCAACCTGGAAAGCCTGGTCACCGAAGTGCGGCCGGCGCCCATGAGCAGCGAGCCGCTGTTTCATGCCGAGGCCATTCTGGCGGTGCCTCTGACGTTGTCCCTGGATGTCTTGCAATCACGCCTGGAAACCCTGGCGGACGATCTGATGGTGGAGTTGGTGCTGCGCAGCGAGGGGTGACCGGTGCTGCGGGTTATCCAAGTTTAAGGTGCATGCGCCTGTGGATAACCTGTAGAGACTGAGCGCCAGCCCAGGCGGGCCGTGGCTCTTCAGGATCTGATCAAAAAACCAGCAGTTTCAAGGGCTTGTGCACAAACGGCGGGGATCACGTTGTGGATAACCTTGGGAAGGATGCCTGCAGGCCACGGATATCATGGCTTGCAAGGCTTTGAGTGTTTTTTGATCAGCGCCGGCCGCGCAGGCTGATCCAGGCATCCACGCTGTAAACCGCCAGCCCCGCCCAGATAAACATGAAGGCCAGCAAGGTGCTGGACGACAAGTGTTCATCAAACAACAGCACGGCCTGCAACAGCACCAGGGTCGGTGCCAAGTATTGCAGGAAGCCCAGGGTGGTGTAGGGCAGGTGCCGTGCAGCCGCGTTGAAACACACCAGTGGCACCAAGGTTACCGGGCCGGCCGCCACCAGCCACCAGGCTTCGGAAGTGGTCCAGAAATGGGCCTGGGCGCTGCTGGCCTCCGGGTGCAGCAACAGCCAGGCGGCAGCGATGGGCACCAGCATCCAGGTTTCCACCACCAGCCCGGGTAGCGCCTTGACCGGCGCCTGTTTGCGGATCAGCCCATAGAAACCGAAGGTCAGCGCCAGCACCAGGGACACCCAGGGCAGGCTGCCCACTTGCCACACTTGCTGCAGCACACCCACCGTCGCCAACCCCACCGCCAGCCACTGCAGGCGCCGCAGGCGTTCGCCGAGGATCAGCATGCCCAGCAATACGTTGACCAGGGGGTTGATGTAGTAGCCGAGGCTGGCTTCGAGCATGCGCCCATTGTTCACCGACCAGACATAGGTCAGCCAGTTGGCCGCAATCAGGGTGCCGCTCAAGGCCAGGATCGCCAGGCGCTTGGGGTTGTCCCGCAGTTCGCGCCACCAGCCCGGGTGTTTCCATACCAGCAACAGCAATGCGCCGAACAACGCCGACCACAGCACCCGGTGGATGATGATTTCCACGGCGGGCACGCTGGCGATGGCTTTGAAGTAGAGCGGGAACAGGCCCCAGATGATGTAGGCACTCAGGCCCAGGATGTACCCGTGGCGCGGGTTGGCGGCTTGCATGCAGAGTCCTTGCTTAGGCAGCTAACAAACGACGATTGTAAGGAGAAATGTCTATACCTGTCCTGGCTTTTGCGCTCGCGGTTAAGGCCGCGTGCCAGCGATGGTGTTCGCAAGACCGCTATCGCTGGCAAGCCAGCTCCTACGGAGGGGTGGGTTTCTGTAGGAGTCGGCGTGCTGGCGAGGCGTCCGCAAGATTGCGATCGCTGGCAAGCCAGCTCCTACGGAGGGGCGAGTTTCTGTAGGAGCCGGCTTGCTGGCGAGGCGTCCGCAAGACCGCTATCGCTGGCAAGCCAGCTCCTACGGGAGGGTGATTTTCTGTAGGAGCCGGCTTGCCGGCGAGGCGTCCGCAAGATTGCTATCGCTGGCAAGCCAGCTCCTACGGGTGGGGTTAGAACAATTTCAGGGGCTCTTCGTTGAGCGCCGACAATTGCTCGCGCAGCGCCAGGATCTGGTCGCCCCAGTAACGCTCGGTACCAAACCAGGGGAAGCTGTGAGGGAAGGCCGGGTCATCCCAGCGTCGCGCCAGCCACGCGCTGTAGTGCATCAGGCGCAGGGCGCGCAGGGGCTCGATCAAGGCCAGCTCCCGAGGGTTGAAGTCGTGGAATTCGCTGTAGCCGTCCATCAGTTCCGAGAGTTGGCCGAGGCATTCCTGGCGGTCGCCGGCGAGCATCATCCACAGGTCCTGGACCGCTGGCCCCATGCGGCAGTCGTCGAGGTCGACGATGTGGAACATCTCGTCGCGGCACATCATGTTGCCGGGGTGGCAATCGCCGTGCATGCGGATGTTCTGGTGCGGCGTGGCCTGGTACACGTCTTCCACGCGCTTGAGCAGGTCACGGGCCACGGACTCGTAGGCCGGCAGCAGGCTTTTGGGAATGAAGTTGCCTTCCAGCAGGGTGGCCAGGGAGTCGTGGCCGAAATTCTTCACCCCCAGGGCTTCGCGGTGTTCGAAGGGGCGGGTGGCACCCACGCCATGCAAGCGCCCCAGCAACTGGCCCAGGCGGTAGAGCTGGTCGAGGTTGCCGGGCTCCGGCGCACGGCCGCCACGGCGTGGAAACAGGGTGAAGCGAAAGCCGGCGTGTTCGAACAGACTGGCGCCGTTGTGGATGAGCGGCGCGACCACCGGCACATCGCACTCGGCCAGTTCGAAGGTAAAGCGGTGTTCTTCGAGGATGGCCTCGTTGCTCCAGCGCTGGGGCCGGTAGAACTTGGCGATCAGCGGCTCGCCGTCTTCGATGCCCACTTGGTAGACACGGTTTTCATAGCTGTTGAGCGCCAGGACCCGGGCGTCACTGAGAAAACCAATGCTTTCAACGGCATCGAGGACCAGGTCGGGTGTGAGTGTTGCGAACGGGTGAGACATGCTGACTCCTGCGCGCAGCAGGCGGCTGCGTCCGGCCAGGCATGTTAGCGCAGACAGGTGTTATCCGGGGGCTTTGCCGCGGTTATTGCCGGCCAGTCGACGCCTGCCTTGAACGTGGCAGACGCCGGCTCGCCGGCGATAGCCGTCAGGCGCCGATGATGCCGCCGTCTTCCCGGGTGATGGCCATCACCGAGGAGCGGGGTTTGCCGTTGGGCAGGTGCTCGGGGAAGGTCGAGCCGCCGTTTTCACCCGGGTGCTGGATGCCGACAAACAGAGTTTTCTGATCCGGAGAGAAGGTGATGCCCGTCACTTCGCACCCCACCGGGCCCACCATGAAACGACGGATTTCGCCGCTGGCCGGATCGGCGCAGAGCATCTGGTTGTTGCCCATGCCGGCGAAGTCGCCGCTGTTGCTGACGTCGCCGTCGGTGAGGATCCACAGGCGACCTGCCTGGTCGAAGCCCAAGCCGTCCGGGCTGTTGAACATGTTCTGCGGGGTGATGTTGGACGAGCCGCCCTTGGCTTGGCCGGCGTGCACGCCGGGGTTGCCGGCGACCACAAACAGGTCCCAGGTGAAGTCCATGGCGCCGTGGTCGTCAGCGCCGGTGCGCCAGCGCAGGATCTGTCCGTAGACGTTCTTCTCCCGTGGGTTGGGGCCGCCCACTGGCTGGCCGTCTTCGCCGCGTTTGACGTTGTTGGTCAGGGTGCAATAGACCTGGCCGTCCGAGGGGCTGACCACGATCCACTCCGGGCGGTCCATGCGCGTGGCCTTGACCACGCTGGCCGCCAGGCGCGCGTGGATCAGCACTTCGGCCTGGTCGGCAAAGCCGCTGCTGGCGTCGATGCCCTGTTTGCCGTGGCTCAGTTCCAGCCATTGGCCTTGGCCCTTGGGGTGGTCCGGGTTGCCGTCGCCAGCGTCGAAGCGGGCCACGTACAAGGTGCCGTGGTCCAGCAGGTCGCGATTGGCCTTGGGGTTCTGATGGTTGATCTTGTCGCGGCTGATGAATTTGTAGATGAACTCGCCACGCTCGTCGTCGCCCATGTAGACCACGGCGCGGCCGTCCTTGGTTTGCGCCAGGGCCGCGTTCTCATGCTTGAAGCGGCCCAGGGCGGTGCGCTTGAGCGGGGTGGACTGAGGGTCGAAGGGATCGATCTCCACCACCCAGCCGTGACGGTTGAGTTCGTTGGGGTTATGGGCCAGGTCGAAGCGCGGGTCGTGCTGATGCCAGTTGATGTCTTTGCTGGCGGCCACGGCACCGTAGCGTTTTTGCGCCGGGTCGAATGCCTGCTCGGGGTTGCTGCTGCCGAAACAGTCGGTGAAGTTTTCTTCGCACGTCAGGTAGGTGCCCCAAGGTGTCATGCCGTTGGCGCAGTTCTGGAAGGTGCCCAATACCTGTTTACCGTGAGGGTCGGCGCTGGTTTTCAGCAGGGCGTGGCCTGCGGCGGGTCCGCTCAGATTGATCGGCGTGTTGCCGTGGATGCGTCGGTTGTAGCGTGAGCCCTGGACGAACTGCCATTGGCCGTTGTTCTGGCGTCGCACTTCAATCACCGAGACACCCTCGCAGGCCAGGGCCTTGCGTACTTCTTCCGCCGACTGCGGCATGCCGCCGTGGGCATAGAGGTAGCGGTAGTTGGTGTATTCGTTGTTGATGGCCATCAGGGCGCGGTGCGGGTCGTCCGGGAAGGCAAACAGGCTCATGCCGTCATTGTTGTCGCCGAACTGCACTTCCTGGGCCTGGGCGCTGCCGTTACCGCTGGGGTCGAAGGCCGGGCCGTCCTGGTTCAGCGGCTGGCCCCAACTGATGAGCACGGACGCGGCGTAGCCCGGTGGCAGGCTGATGCGGTCGGTGGTGGCGGCAGCGATGCCTTCGAAGCCCAGCAACCTGCTGGCCCCGGCGCTGACACTGGCGGCCAGGGCGCTGCGGCTCAAGAGGTTGCCACCGAGAAACATGGCGGCGCCGCACAGGGCGCCGGCACTGATGAAGCCGCGGCGGCTGAAGCCGACGATGCGTTCCAGGTCGGTGGGTTGGTCTTCTTCTAATAGGCTCATTTCAGGCTTCCTGCAGGTTTTTGCAGCCACCTTAATCAGCCTCCATGACGGAAATGTTGCAGTTGTTGCGACTACAGCGGCGTGCCCAGCAGAACGTTGCCGGGTGTGAACTGCACCCGCAGCGTCTGACCCGGGCTCAGCGCGAGGCTACGCAACTGCGCAGGCTCGGCCAGGGCGCACAAGGTCTGGCCGCTGGGCAGGCTGATGCGCACCTCGCTGGGGCCGTCTTTGGCGTCGAGAAGTCCCTCAATTCGACCTTCCAGGCAATTGTATCCAGGTGTTTCTGGTTGCTCGGGGGCGAGCAGCTCCAGCCAGCCGGCCTTGATCAGCGCCACCACTTCGGTGCCCACGTCCAGCTCCAGACGCAGGGTGCTGTCGTGGGTGATCTGCGCCTGGAGGGTCAGGCCGCCGGCCAGCTCCAGGCGGATCAGGTCATTGCAGCCATGGGCGGTGATCGCCTGCACCGTGCCGTGCAATTGGTTGCGGGCGCTGGTCCGCAGCATCAGCCGCCCCAGCAGATCGAGGTCGCTGGCGTCTTCTGCGGCCTCAAGGACCTGGGCCTGCAAGGCTTGCAGGCGCTGGTACAGGCGCAGCACCCGTTGGCCCTCGCTGGACAGTTTGGCACCGCCGCCGCCCTTGCCACCGATGCTGCGTTCCACCAGGGGCTTTTGCGCCAGGTTGTTCAGCTCGTCGATGGCGTCCCAGGCGGCCTTGTAGCTGAGGCCAGCACTTTTCGCGGCGCGGGTGATGGAGCCCTGCTCGGCGATGTGTTGCAGCAGGGCGATGCGCTGCGGGCGACGGACGATGTGCTGGGTCAACAAACTGGGCATGGGCATGACGAGGTGCTTTGCAGGCTGGGAGTGGGGCGAGTTTGCGGCTTGGGGGGTGGCTGTCAAGTCAGTCTGCCTCCCCGGGTTTCGGGGTGCGTGCCAGGCAATACACATCCACTCGCCGGGCGCCCGCCCGGAGCAGCAGGCGAGCGAGGGTTTGAGCGGTGGCGCCGGTGGTCAGCACGTCGTCCACCAAGGCCAGGTGACGGCCCTGCACTTGCGCGCCGGGTGCCAGGGCAAAGGCCTGGCGCAAGTTGCGTTGCCGGGCACGGGCATCCAGTGTCTGTTGCGCCTGGGTGTCTTGGGTGCGCAGCAGCAGGTGTTCCTCGCTGGCGATGCCCAGCTGTTGGCTGAGCCAGTGGGCAAGCATCGCCGCCTGGTTGTAGCCGCGCTGTCGCAGGCGCTTGGTGGCCAGGGGGACGGGGACCAGCGCGTCGGGTCGGGGCAAACCCTCGTTGAAGCGAAAGTGCAGCGAATGGCCTAGAAGACCGGCCATCAGGTTGCCAAAAGGCCATTTCCCGTTGTGCTTGAAGCGCAGGATAAGGCTGTCGATGGGGAACCCGTAGGCCCAAGGCACCACCACCTGCTTGAAATCGGGGGGCTGTTTCAGGCACTGGCCGCAGATCAGCCCGCTGTCGGGCAGGGGCAGGGCGCATATCCGGCACTGATCGCCCAACCAGGGCAGCTCGCTCTTGCAGGCTTGGCAAATGGGCGCGGCGGTCTGGCTGGGGAGATCACAGAGCAAGCAGGGTTGGTTGTTATTTAACCAGATGTAAACCGGTCCTTTGTATTCTGGTTGACAGTGCATGGCGCTTCCTTAAATATGCCGAACATCCGTGTCGCGGTTGTGGGTATTGCCTGCCCGCAGTCGTTAGCCAAGCATAATCAAGGAATCGCCCATGAGCGCCAGCACCACCGCCAACCTGCGTCATGACTGGTCTTTGGCTGAAGTCAAAGCCCTGTTCGTTCAGCCATTCAACGATTTGTTGTTCCAGGCGCAGACGGTGCACCGCGCGCATTTCGACGCCAATCGCGTCCAGGTTTCCACCCTGTTGTCGATCAAGACCGGCGCCTGCCCGGAAGATTGCAAATATTGTCCGCAGTCCGGCCACTACAACACCGGGCTGGAAAAAGAAAAGCTCATGGAAGTGCAGAAGGTTCTGGAAGAAGCCGCTCGTGCCAAGGCCATTGGTTCGACCCGCTTCTGCATGGGCGCCGCCTGGAAGCACCCGTCGGCCAAAGACATGCCCTACGTGCTGCAGATGGTCAAAGGCGTGAAGGCCATGGGCCTGGAAACCTGCATGACCCTGGGCCGCCTGGACCAGGATCAGACCGAAGCCCTGGCCCAGGCCGGCCTCGACTACTACAACCACAACCTCGACACCTCGCCGGAGTTCTACGGCAGCATCATCACCACCCGCACTTACAGCGAGCGCCTGCAGACCCTGGCGTATGTGCGCGATGCCGGAATGAAAATCTGCTCCGGCGGCATTCTCGGCATGGGCGAGTCCCTGGACGACCGCGCCAACCTGCTGATCCAACTGGCCAACCTGCCAGAGCACCCTGAGTCGGTGCCGATCAACATGCTGGTGAAAGTCGCCGGTACGCCCCTGGAAAACGCTGACGATGTCGACCCGTTCGACTTTATCCGCATGCTGGCCGTGGCGCGCATCCTGATGCCGCAATCCCATGTGCGCCTGTCGGCCGGCCGTGAAGCCATGAACGAGCAGATGCAGGCCCTGGCCTTCTTCGCCGGCGCCAACTCGATCTTCTACGGCGACAAACTGCTGACCACTGCCAACCCCCAGGCTGACAAGGACATGCAACTGTTCGCACGCCTGGGCATCCAGCCGGAAGCCCGTGAAGAGCACGCTGACGAAGTACATCAGGCGGCCATCGAGCAAGCCCTGGTCGAGCAGAAGAGCAGCGAGCAGTTCTACAACGCCGCCGTCTGATCGCCTTCTATTGTAGGAGCCGGCTTGCCGGCGAATCCCGCGAACTCCGCCCAGCCGGCTGAGTTCGCGTCGCCTGCTGCGCTGGCAAGTCAGCGCCTACAGGTAATGTGTTTGTGAGCCACTATCGAGGCCAGCATGTCTTTTGATCTCGCCGCGCGTCTGGCTGCCCGTCGTGCCGACAACCTTTATCGTCAACGCCCCCTGCTGCAAAGCCCCCAAGGGCCGGAAGTGGTGGTGGATGGCCAGCCGTTGCTGGCGTTCTGTAATAACGATTACCTGGGCCTGGCCAATCACCCCCAGGTGATTGAAGCCTGGCGCGCCGGTGCCAGCCGTTGGGGCGTGGGCGGCGGGGCGTCCCATCTGGTCATCGGCCACAGCACTCCCCATCACGCGTTGGAAGAAGCCCTGGCGGACCTCACCGGGCGCCCCCGTGCCTTACTGTTCACCACCGGCTACATGGCCAACCTCGGTGCGGTCACGGCCTTGGTCGGGCAGGGCGACACGGTGCTGGAGGATCGCCTCAACCACGCGTCCTTGCTGGATGCCGGCTTGTTGTCCGGGGCGCGTTTCAACCGTTACCTGCACAACGATGCCCAGAGCCTGGCCAAGCGCCTGGAGAAAGCCACCGGTAATACCCTGGTGGTCACCGACGGCGTGTTCAGCATGGACGGCGACCTCGCCGACTTGCCGGCGCTGGCCCGTGAAACCCGGGCCAAGGGCGCTTGGTTGATGGTGGACGATGCCCACGGTTTCGGGCCCTTGGGCGCCCATGGCGGCGGCATTGTCGAACACTTCGGTTTGAGCCAGGAGGACGTGCCGGTGCTGGTGGGCACTCTGGGTAAGGCTTTTGGCACTGCCGGGGCCTTTGTCGCCGGTAGCGAAGAGCTGATCGAGAGCCTGGTGCAGTTCGCCCGGCCGTACATCTACACCACCAGCCAGCCGCCGGCCCTGGCTTGCGCGACCCTGAAAAGCCTGGAGTTGCTGCGCAGCGAGCATTGGCGGCGCGAGCACCTGAACACGCTGATTCGCCAGTTCCGCCAGGGTGCCGAGCAGATTGGCCTGGAACTGATGGACAGTTTCACGCCGATCCAGCCCATCATGGTGGGCGACAGTGCCCGGGCCATGGCGCTGTCGCAGCGGCTGCGTGAACGCGGGGTGATGGTCACGGCCATCCGTCCACCCACGGTGCCGGCCGGCAGCGCGCGCTTGCGTGTAACCCTTTCGGCGGCCCACAGCGAGGCGCAGGTCCAGCTATTGTTAGACGCACTGGCGGAGTGTTTCAGCGAACTGGGAGCGGAGCCAAGCCATGCGTGATCGACTGATTCTGCTACCCGGCTGGGGCCTGGGCGTTTCGCCCCTGGAGCCTCTGGCGGCAGCCTTGCAGGGGTTGGATGAACACCTGCGGGTGGAGATCGAACCGCTGCCGGAGTTGGCGTCCAGCGACCTGGGCGATTGGCTGGATGAGTTGGATGCCACCCTGGCCGATGACGCCTGGCTGGGCGGCTGGTCCCTGGGGGGCATGCTCGCCTCGGAGCTGGCGGCGCGTCGGGGGGAGCGCTGCTGCGGTTTGTTGACCTTGGCCAGCAACCCCAGTTTTGTCGCCCACAGCGAGTGGTCGAGTGGCATGCCGGAAGCCACCTTCGATGGGTTTCTGGCGGGTTGCAGCAGCGATCCGCGGCTGACCCTCAAGCGTTTCAGCCTGTTGTGCGCCCAAGGCGCCGAGGACCCGCGCGGCCTGTCACGACTGTTGCTGGGTGGGGCGCCGAACACGCCGCCGGCGGTGCTGATGGCGGGCTTGGAACTGTTGGCGCAGCTGGACACCCGACGGGCCCTGCAAGACTACCGCGGGCCGCAGTTGCACCTGTTCGCCGGGCTGGATGGCCTGGTGCCGGCCGAAGCGGCCACCGAGTTGCTGGCCCTGTTGCCGGATGTCGAGATTGGTCTGATTGAACAGGCCAGCCACGGATTTCTTCTGGAAGACCCCCACGGTGTGGCGGGGGCGATTCAGGCCTTTTTGCATGAGTCCGGTGATGACTGATTTGTCTTTTCCTACCCTGCCTGGCGGCTTGCCTGACAAGCGCCAGGTGGCGGCATCGTTTTCCCGTGCGGCGGCCAGCTACGACAGTGTTGCCGAGTTGCAGCGAGCCGTCGGGCACGCGCTGCTCGATCGTTTGCCCCAGGGCTTTGTGCCACAGCGCTGGCTGGACATGGGCTGCGGCACCGGGTATTTCAGCCGTGTGCTGGGCGAGCATTTTCCGGGCAGCCAGGGGGTGGCCCTGGACATTGCCGAGGGCATGCTTAACCACGCCCGGCCCCAGGGCGGCGCCGAGTACTTTCTGGCCGGTGATGCCGAGCGCCTGCCCTTGCAGGACAACTGCTGCGACTTGATTTTCTCCAGCCTGGCGGTGCAATGGTGCGCGGATTTTGCCTCGGTACTCAGGGAGGCGCAGCGGGTCTTGAGGCCGGGTGGCGTGCTGGCTTTTGCCAGCCTGTGCGTGGGTACCTTGTACGAGTTGCGTGAGAGCTGGGGCCAGGTCGATGGCCAGGTGCACGTCAATCGGTTTCGTGAGTTCGAGCGTTATCAGCAACTCTGTGGGGGCAGCGGCCTGGGCCTGCGGAGCCTGGAAAACTGCCCGCACGTGCTGCACTACCCCGATGTGCGCAGCCTGACCCATGAACTCAAGGCGCTGGGCGCGCATAACCTGAACCCGGGGCGCCCTGGTGGGTTGACCGGGCGGGCGCGGATCAGCGGCCTGATCGGCGCCTACGAAGGGTTCCGTCAGGATCAGGGGTTGCCGGCGACGTATCAGGTGGTCTATGCCGTTTTGGAGAAGCCTCTATGAGCCCCGCGTATTTCATCACTGGCACCGACACCGATGTGGGCAAGACCACTATTGCCGCTGGCCTGCTGCATGCAGCGCGCCTGGCGGGTTTGAGCACCGCAGCGGGCAAGCCCGTGGCTTCCGGTTGTGAGTTGACGCCCAAAGGCCTGCGCAACGCCGACGCCCTGGCGCTGCTGGCTGAGTCGTCGTTGCCGCTGCGTTACGAAGAGGTCAACCCGGTGGCGTTCGAGCCAGCCATCGCTCCGCACTTGGCGGCCCGGGAAGCCGGCGTGGCCTTGACCGTGCAATCGCTGCTCAAGCCTATGCGGCATATTCTCGCCAAGGGCGCGGACTTTACCCTGATCGAGGGCGCTGGCGGCTGGCGGGTGCCCCTGGCGGATCAGGACAACCTTTCGGACCTGGCCATGGCCCTGGACCTGCCGGTGATCCTGGTGGTGGGCGTGCGGTTGGGGTGCATCAACCATGCGCTGCTGACGGCGCAAGCCATCGCCCAGGACGGTTTGCAGCTGGCGGGTTGGGTGGCCAATATCATCGAGCCGAAAACCTCGCGCCTTGAAGAGAACCTGGCCACCCTGGCGGAGCGTCTGCCGGCGCCTTGCCTGGGCCGGGTGCCCAAGCTCAAGGCGCCGAGCGCGCAGGCAGTCGCCGAGTATCTGCAGTTGGACCTGCTGGACTAGATTTTGCCTATGACGAGGCACTGTGCCATTAGTGTTTTTGACGGGTGTTTTGTTGACGCATCTGCTTCAATGCGCGAGTTAATTATTTTCAAAGTCGAGTACTCCCATGGAAATTTCAGGGAACACCGCTTACTACGCAGGCCTGAGCAGCATCCAGGCCGGGCAGAACCGTGTCGATCAGGCGGCTAGCCAAATCGCCAACACCACCGTTGAGCGTTCTGTCACCAGCCAGTCTTCCGAGATCCAGGCCGATCGCCTGCGCGCCGTAGACCGCAGCCGCGAATCCGACGTGGCCACCAGCATGGTGGAAATGTCCATGGGCAAGGTCCAGACAGAACTCGGTGTGAAGGTGGCCAAGGCCTCCGATGAAATGCTCGGCACCTTGATCGATACCTACGCTTGACCCCCTCTCATCGGTGACCCGGTGCCTTGAATGGCGGCGGGTCGCTGCGCTGTATTGTTGCTGCATGTTTTTGGGCGCCGCTGAACGCCGGCAATCCCGCTCCGACCTTCTCTCTACCCACTAGACTGCATGGCGTATGCCGTGTGCGCTTGCCTGCGCGGCGTCCAGAACTGTGCAGACAAAAGGCGCGTGCGCGACGCTTGACAAGGTTTGGACGTAAACGTATGTTTCAAACACCTGTTTGACCGCTATAAAAATTCAACGCGGTTGTTCATTCCCGGTTACATCAGCAGAGGTTTATCGCTATGCCTGACTACAAGGCCCCCTTGCGTGATATTCGCTTCGTTCGTGACGAACTGCTCGGCTATGAAGCGCACTATCAGAGCCTCCCGGCATGCCAGGACGCGACCCCAGACATGGTTGACGCCATTCTTGAGGAAGGCGCGAAGTTTTGTGAGCAGGTGCTGGCTCCGCTGAACCGCGTAGGTGACCTGGAAGGTTGTACCTGGAGTGAATCCGGCGTTAAAACCCCGACGGGCTTTAAAGAAGCCTACAAACAATTCGTTGAAGGCGGCTGGCCAAGCCTGGCTCACGACGTTGAGCACGGCGGCCAGGGCCTGCCTGAATCCCTGGGCTTGGCGATCAGCGAAATGGTCGGTGAGTCCAACTGGTCGTGGGGCATGTACCCAGGCCTGTCCCATGGCGCGATGAACACCATTTCCGAGCACGGTACGCCTGAGCAGCAAGACGCCTACTTGACCAAGCTGGTGTCCGGCGAATGGACCGGCACCATGTGCCTGACCGAGCCGCATTGCGGCACCGACCTGGGCATGCTGCGCACCAAGGCCGAACCACAGGCCGACGGTTCCTACAAAGTTACCGGCACCAAAATCTTCATCTCCGCCGGTGAGCACGACATGGCCGATAACATCGTCCACATCGTTCTGGCGCGCCTGCCGGATGCACCGGCTGGCACCAAGGGTATCTCGCTGTTCATCGTGCCGAAGTTCCTGCCGAACGCCGATGGCACTGTGGGCCAGCGCAACGCAGTGAGCTGCGGTTCCCTGGAACACAAGATGGGCATCCACGGCAACGCCACCTGCGTGATGAACTTCGACGCGGCCACGGGTTTCCTGATCGGCCCGGCGAACAAAGGCCTGAACTGCATGTTCACCTTTATGAACACCGCCCGCCTGGGCACCGCTCTGCAGGGCCTGGCCCACGCCGAGATCGGCTTCCAGGGTGGCCTGAAATACGCTCGCGATCGCCTGCAAATGCGCTCCCTGACTGGCCCGAAAGCGCCGGACAAGGCTGCTGACCCGATCATCGTCCACCCGGACGTACGTCGCATGCTGCTGACCATGAAAGCCTTCGCCGAGGGCAACCGGGCGATGGTGTACTTCACCGCCAAGCAGGTGGACATCGTCAAATACGGCGTAGACGAAGAAGAGAAGAAAAAAGCCGACGCGCTGCTGGCGTTCATGACGCCCATCGCCAAGGCATTCATGACCGAAGTCGGTTTTGAATCCGCCAACCACGGCGTGCAGATTTACGGTGGCCACGGCTTTATCGCCGAGTGGGGCATGGAGCAGAACGTTCGCGACAGCCGCATTTCGATGCTGTACGAAGGCACCACCGGCATCCAGGCCCTGGACCTGCTGGGCCGTAAAGTGCTGATGACCCAAGGCGAGGCCCTCAAAGGCTTTACCAAGATCGTCCACAAGTTCTGCCAGAACAACGAAGGCAACGAAGCCGTCAAAGAGTTCGTCGCACCCTTGGCGGCACTGAACAAGGAATGGGGCGAGCTGACCATGAAAGTGGGCATGGCAGCGATGAAGGATCGCGAGGAAGTGGGGGCCGCCTCCGTGGACTACCTGATGTATTCCGGCTACGCCTGCCTGGCTTACTTCTGGGCCGACATGGCACGGCTGGCGGCTGAAAAGCTCGCCGCCGGCACCAGCGAAGAGGCGTTCTACACCGCCAAGCTGCAGACCGCGCGCTTCTACTTCCAGCGCATCCTGCCGCGTACCCGCACTCACGTTGCGACCATGCTCTCGGGGGCCAACAACCTGATGGACATGAAAGAAGAGGACTTCGGCCTGGCTTACTAAGCCTCGCCGACGCCCGCCAAGAAGCCGCTCGCCCTCGGGGGAGCGGCTTTTTTGTGGGCGTTATCTTTTGATAAAAAATTCCCGACTAAAACACTAAGAAGAAGCGCAGCGCTGCCGTTAAAGAGGTGGCTATGTGATGTCAGTCACATTGTTTGTGCTTAACTCAGTCAAATGAAGGCACAATGCCATCTATTGATCAGCCGGGTCGGAGTTTTACCCTTGCCGCGTTCTTCAGCTGTACGTTTCAGTCATTTTTTACCGTCGTTACTGCTTTTGCTTGCTGGGCTGGCGGCCGCCTATGTCAAGGACCTCAACGTCTTCTTCACCTCCCTGTTCAATGTGCTGCCGACCTTGGTGCTGTTGCTGGGTGGTGCTTACTGCGCGGTGTATCGGCGTCAGCGTGAGCTGTTTCTGATGGTCACCGTGTACACCGCGTATTTCCTGCTCGATACCCAGACTGACTTCTACCGCGACAATGGCCGGGTCCGCGAAGATGCGGCGGTGGTGTTTCACCTGTGCTGCCTGCTATTGCCGCTGTTGTTCGGTTTGTTCGCCGCCTGGCAGGAACGAACCCATCTGTTCCAGGACATGGTGGCGCGCTTCGCTGTGCTGGTGGCATTCGGCAGCGTCGCCCTGGGCCTGGAGCAAAGTTACCCACAGGCGCTGCTGGCCTGGCTGGCTGAGATTCGCTGGCCGGCGTTGCACGGCGCCTGGATGAGCCTGATCCAGTTGTCGTATCCGGTGTTCATTGCCGCCTTCCTGTTGCTGGCGATCCAGTACTGGCGCAGCCCGCGACCGCTGCACGCGGCGCAGTTGGTGGGCCTGCTGGGGTTGTTCTGGATGTTGCCCAAGACCTTTATCCTGCCTTTCACCCTGAACATCATGTGCAGCCAGGTGATGCTGATGATCGCCGCTGCGGTGGCCCACGAGGCTTACCAGATGGCCTTCCGTGACGAGTTGACCGGCCTGCCGGGACGTCGCGCGTTGAACGAGCGCATGCAGCGCCTGGGGCGCAATTACGTGTTGGCGATGAGCGACGTCGACCACTTCAAGAAATTCAACGACACCCACGGCCACGATGTGGGTGACCAAGTGTTGCGCCTGGTGGCCAGCAAACTGGCCAAGGTCACGGGCGGTGGTCGTGCCTACCGTTACGGCGGTGAGGAGTTTGCCGTGGTGTTCGCTGGCAAGACCCTGGAGGAATGCATGCCGCACTTGGAGATGATCCGCGAGACCATCGCCAACTACAGCATCCAGCTGCGTAATCAGGACAACCGTCCCCAGGACGATCAAACGGGCCGCCAGCGTCGTGGCGCTGCCGGTGCTTCCAGCGTTTCGGTAACCGTCAGCATCGGCGTTTCCGAGCGCTTGATTGAGCACCGCACCGCCGAAGAAGTGCTGAAAGCTGCTGACCAGGCGCTCTACAGCGCCAAGGGGGCGGGGCGAAATTGTGTCGTTGCATTCGGCCAGACTCGTCGCGGTGCGGTACGCATGGACACGGCTGCGGGTTGAGTGATGACGGCGCATTCAGCGTCTGGAGAGTGATTGGCAGGTCAGCAGACAGGGCAGTAGGTTAATCAATCTGCTGCCGGAGAAATGACCATGCCTGAGTACAAAGCTCCCCTGCGCGACATGCGCTTTTTGATCGATCACGTCTTCGACTTCCACGGCCACTACGCGGCCCTGGGGGCGGCCGATGCCAGCCCGGACATGGTCAGCGCAATCCTCGAGGAGGGCGCGAAGTTCTGTGAAAACGTTCTCGCGCCGTTGAACCGTTCCGGTGATGAGGAAGGCTGCCACTTCGACAAGGGCGTAGTCACCACGCCCAAAGGTTTCAAAGAGGCGTTCGCGCAGTACGTTGAAGGCGGCTGGCACGGGCTGGCGGCCGATCCCGCCTATGGCGGCCAGGGCCTGCCCCAATCCTTGGGGTTGGTGATCAGCGAGATGGTCGGCTCCAGTAACACGTCCTGGGGCATGTACCCGGGGCTGACCCACGGCGCCATGTCGGCGATTCACGCCCACGGCACCGAAGCGCAGAAAAACACCTACCTCACCAAGCTCACCGCTGGCCAGTGGACCGGCACCATGTGCCTGACCGAAGCCCATTGCGGCACCGACTTGGGCATTATCAAGACCCGCGCCGTGCCTCAGGCCGACGGCAGCTATGCCGTGAGCGGGAGCAAGATTTTCATCTCCGCCGGTGAGCATGACCTGAGTGAAAACATCATCCACCTGGTGCTGGCCAAGCTGCCGGATGCGCCGGCCGGGACCAAAGGCATCTCGCTGTTTATCGTGCCCAAGTTCCTGCCCAACGCCGAGGGCGAGGCGGGCGAGCGCAATGGTGTCAGTTGCGGCTCCATCGAACACAAGATGGGGATCAAGGCCTCGGCCACTTGCGTGCTGAACTTCGATGGCGCCACGGGCTTTCTGATTGGTGAGGCCAACAAGGGCTTGAATTGCATGTTCACCATGATGAACCACGCGCGCCTGGGCACCGGGATGCAGGGCTTGTGTCTGGGGGAAGCGAGCTTCCAGGGGGCGATCCAGTACGCCAACGATCGCCTGCAGATGCGCGCCCTGACCGGCCCCAAGGCACCGGATAAAGTGGCGGACCCGATTATCGTGCACCCCGATGTACGGCGCATGTTGCTGACCATGAAGGCCTTCAACGAGGGCAACCGCGCCCTGACGTATTTCACCGCCCAGCTGCTCGACAGCGCTCACTTGGCGGTGGATGCGGGCCAGCGCCAGGAGGCCGAGAATCTATTGGCGTTCCTGACCCCGATCTGCAAAGCATTCATGACCGAGACCGGGCTGGAAGTGACCAACCACGGCATGCAGGTGTTCGGTGGCCACGGTTTCATCCGTGAGTGGGGCATGGAGCAACTGGTACGCGACTGCCGGATTGCGCCGATCTACGAAGGCACCAATGGCATTCAGGCCCTGGATTTGCTGGGGCGTAAAGTCCTGGGTAGCCAGGGTAAGCTGCTGATGGGCTTCACCCGGATCGTCCACAAATTCTGCGTGGCCCATGGCGAGCATCCGCAACTCAAGGCCTATGTGGCCCAACTTAATACCCTGAACCAGCAATGGGGCGAACTGACCACCCAGGTTGGCAAGGCGGCCATGAAGAACCCGGACGAGGTGGGCGCGGCAGCCCTGGATTACCTGATGTACAGCGGTTACATCATTCTCGCCTACCTGTGGCTGCGCATGGCCCTGGAGGCCCAGGCACAGCTGGAAGCCGGCGAGGGCGATGCCGATTACTGTGCCGGCAAGCTGGCGACCTGCGAGTTCTATTTCAAGCGTTTGCTGCCCCGTACCCGCGCCCATCAGGCGGCCATCGAAGCGGGTTGCGACTGCCTGATGAAACTCCCTGCGTCGTTGTTTGCCCTCTGATCCAGCGTCGCCCCGGAAACCCTTGAGCCCGAATCTGATTCGGGCTTTTTCTTGCTCGAGGGTCTCTGTGACTAAAAATAACAAAAAGGTCACTAAGCGACCCTATGTGTCGCAAAAGTTGTTCGGGTACACTCGTCTTTTCGTAAATGGGTCCGTTGTGGACCGCTTGTTTAGATCTTTCGAGGTTTGCCATGGCTGACTACAAAGCGCCCCTGCGCGATATGCGCTTCGTCCTCAATGAGGTCTTCGAGGTCTCCAAACTCTGGGCCCAATTGCCTGCTTTGGCGGACACCGTGGATGCCGAAACCGTCGAGGCGATTCTCGAGGAAGCCGGCAAGGTCATGGGCAAAAGCGTGGCTCCGCTGAGCCGCAGCGCAGATGAAGAAGGCTGCCACTGGAAGGACGGTGTGGTTACCACGCCGCAAGGCTTCCCGCAGGCCTACCAGACTTACGCCGAGGGTGGCTGGGTCGGTGTCGGCGGTGATCCTGCCTACGGCGGCATGGGCATGCCCAAGGCGGTGTCGGCCCAGGTCGAGGAAATGGTCAACTCTGCTAGCCTGTCGTTCGGCCTCTACCCGATGCTCACTGCTGGCGCCTGCTTGTCGATCAACGCCCATGCCAGCGATGCGCTGAAAGAGACGTACCTGCCGAACATGTACGCCGGAGTCTGGGCGGGCTCCATGTGCCTGACCGAACCCCACGCAGGGACTGACCTGGGGATCATCCGGACCAAGGCCGAGCCCCAGGCGGACGGTTCCTACACCATCAGCGGCACGAAGATTTTCATCACCGGCGGCGAGCACGACCTGACGGAGAACATCATTCACCTGGTGCTGGCCAAACTGCCGGACGCGCCAGCCGGGCCCAAGGGGATCTCGCTGTTCCTGGTGCCCAAGTTCATGGTCAATGCCGATGGCAGCCTGGGTGTACGCAACCCGGTGAGCTGCGGCTCGATCGAGCACAAGATGGGGATCCAGGCCTCGGCGACCTGTGTGATGAACTTCGACGAGGCCGTCGGTTACATCGTGGGTGAGCCGAACAAAGGGCTGGCGGCGATGTTCACCATGATGAACTACGAGCGTCTGGGCGTAGGCATTCAGGGCCTGGCCTCGGGTGAGCGTTCTTACCAGAACGCTGTGGAGTACGCCCGCGACCGTTTGCAAAGCCGCTCACCCACCGGCCCGCAAGCCAAGGACAAGGTAGCGGACCCGATCATCGTGCACCCCGACGTGCGGCGCATGCTGCTGACCATGAAGGCGGCGAACGAAGGCGGGCGTGCGTTTTCCACGTACGTGGCGATGCAACTGGACACCGCCAAGTTCAGTGAAGACGCCAGCGTGCGTCAGCGCGCTGAAGGTCTGGTGGCACTGCTGACTCCGGTGGCCAAGGCGTTCCTCACGGATCTGGGCTTGGAAACCACGATCCACGGCCAGCAGGTGTTTGGCGGCCATGGCTACATTCGTGAGTGGGGCCAGGAGCAGTTGGTGCGCGACGTGCGGATCACGCAGATTTACGAAGGCACCAACGGCATCCAGGCGCTGGACTTGGTGGGCCGCAAGATCGTCGGTAGCGGGGGCGAGCTCTACAAAGTGTTCGCGGATGAAATCCGCCACTTCACGGCCACCGCCGATGCCGGCCTGGCCGAATTCACCCGGCCACTGGACGCAGCCTTGGACAACCTTGACGAGTTGACCGCCTGGTTGCTCGACCGGGCGCAAAGCAACCCCAACGAAATCGGCGCAGCCTCGGTGGAATACCTGCAGGCTTTTGGCTACACCGCTTATGCCTACATGTGGGCGCTGATGGCTCGGGCGGCCCTGGGCAAGGAGGCGCAGGAGGATTTCTACGCCAGCAAGTTGGGCACCGCACGCTTCTACTTTGCGCGCCTACTGCCTCGTATCCATTCGTTGAGCGCCTCGGTCAAGGCCGGTAGCGATTCGCTGTTTTTACTGGACGCTGCGCAGTTCTGACGGCGGGCACGCAATGTAAGCAATCTCTTACATTGCGTGCTGCTGTTTACGCCTTTTAGAAAATTGGATCCAAGGATAATCTACTGCTCATGGACGTCGCGCAGGAAGCGCAAAAGTAACAACAGGGACACGTAGGATTCTGCCAGGATGGCGGAGTGAAATGGATGTCAGGGAAACAGTCTGCAAAACCCCGCTTCGGCGGGGTTTTCTTTTGCCCGGGTTTTTTATTTTCGGGTCTTCAATGAGTCCCTTCCAGGGCTCCGGCAACGCCACCTCGTCCCTCCGGGCCGTTCATCACGTCTTCCAGCAACGTACGCAGTAACTCCAGGGTTCCCTGCTGACGCTGCACATCACGACAGACCAGGCCTACCTTCAGCGGCACCCGTGGTTCACTCAGGGGTTTCCAGAGCAGTGCCTGATGGCTGTGTTCCTGTCGCGAGCGACCGGGCAGTACTGTTGCCAAGTGCGTGTGAGGCAGGCTGTCGAGAATCCCCGCCATATTGTTGAGTTCTGCCTGGACGTGTGGCCGCCGTCCCAGATTGGCCAGTTGCGCCTGCCAGATCTGCCGCACCTGGAATTCCTCGCCGAGCAACAGCATCGGCAATTCCGCGGCCTGGCTCATGGAAACCTTCTTGAATTCGCGCAGCGGGTGGTCCGCCGGGATGACCAGGGTCAACTCATCTTCGTACAAGGCCACGCCGTGCAAGCCCGGCTGGCGCGGTGGCAAGTAGCTGATGCCGATGTCCAGTGAGCCATTGAGCAGCCGGCGTTCGATTTCCAGGCCGGTCAATTCATAGATCTGAACCACCAGGTGGGGCTGGGCCTTGCGCACGCGCTCGAGCATTTGCGGCACCAGGCTGGTGTGCACCGTCTGCAGCACCCCAATGGCCAGGGTTCGCAAGGCCTGGCCCTTGAAGTTGCGCAAGGCTTCGCGGGCTTGCTGTAAGCCGTCGAGCAGGGGCAGTGCGTGGTTGTACAAGGTGTGCGCCGCCAGGGTCGGCAGCAGGCGTTTACTGCTGCGTTCGAACAGGCTGACGTCGAGGTTCAATTCCAACTGGCGGATCTGCTGCGAGAGCGCGGGTTGGGAGATCGACAGGCGCTCTGCAGCACGCCCCACATGGCCTTCTTCGTAGACCGCGACGAAATAACGCAGTTGCTTGAAATCCATAAGTTCTACTTATCAAAAAAGCTGGAAAATCGAAATGGCCCGAAGCCCCACGCGCGCCTAGTCTAGCGCCTATTCACAGGGCTTACAGGGCCATAGAGCGCGATGAACACCGTTTACGTGGATGGCGTTTACATAGGCAAGGCAAAAAATCTCGGGCAGGGTTTGATCAGCGATACCGATAAGCGCAGGGTTGCCAATCGACTCTGGTTGTGGCCACAGGGCCTGGGCAGCGATGAGCACGGTGATCCGCGCTTTCACACCGGCCCCGAGCGGGCGCTGCATCACTACCCGGCCGAACACTACGCCCATTGGCGCAAGCGTTATCCGCAGATTGACTGGCGTGCGCCGGCGTTCGGCGAAAACCTCTCCACCCATGGATTGACTGAAGAACAGGTGTGCCTCGGCGACCTGTTTCGCTGGGGCGGCGCCTTGCTGCAGATCAGTCAGCCGCGCTCGCCCTGTTATCGCCTGAGTCATCACTGGGGGCTGCCCAACCTGCCGCAACAAGCCCAGGACAATGGGCGCTGCGGCTGGTTTTATCGCGTACTCAAGCCGGGGTTTGTCTGCGCCGAAGAGCCGTTCGAGCTGATCCAACGCAGCTACCCCGGGCTGACGGTGGCCTGGGCCTTGCGCTGTTTTTACCAGGAGCCATTGGAGCAGACCGGGTTGAGAAAACTGGTGGACTGCCCGGCGCTGTCCTCTCGTTGGCGCGATATTGCGATCAAACGGATGCGCAGCGGGCGTGTGGAAGACTGGTCGTCACGGTTACAGGGGCTGCCGCTGGAGGGACTGCGGGCATGAATCTGTTCAGTCTGCGGCGTACCCCGCCTAGCCTTGACGACCTGGCTGTCGAGCCCTATCCGTCGTCGTTGGGCGATGACTTTTCCAATGAGTGCCTGATGCCCAGTGTGCAGCGCCCCCTTCCACTGTTCGTCCGAGGCCAGGGCTCCTGGCTGTGGGACCAGGACGACCGCGCTTACCTCGACTTCACCCAGGGCGGCGGGGCCAACAGCCTGGGCCACAGCCCTTCGGTGCTGGTCCAGGCGCTGACGGCGCAGGCTCAATCCCTGATCAACCCCGGTTCGGCCTTTTACAACCGCGGCATGCTCAAACTGGCGGAAGGGCTGTGCAAGGCCACCGGCAGTGACCAGGCGTACCTGCTCGGCAGTGGCAGTGAAGCCTGCGAAGCGGCGGTCAAGCTGGCGCGCAAATGGGGGCAATGCCACCGGGGCGGGGCCTCTGGAATTATCACCGCCAGCAACAGTTGCCACGGGCGCAGTTTTGCCGCCATGTCGGCCTCGGGCAGCGTCAGCCTTGGCAATCGTTTCGAGCCACAGCTGCCGGGCTTCAGCCAGGTGCCGTTCAACGACTTGCCGGCCCTGCACGCGGCGGTGGATGCGCAGACGGTGGCGATCATGCTGGAGCCGATCCAGAGTGAGGCCGGGGTGATCCCTGCGACCGAGCACTACCTCAAGGGCGTCGAGCGTTTGTGCCGCGAGTTGGGCATCTTGCTGATCCTCGACGAGGTCCAGACCGGTATTGGGCGTTGTGCTCACCTGCTTGCGGAGCAGTCGTACGGTATTCGTGGCGATATCGTCATCCTGGGCAAGGGCCTGGGTGGCGGTGTGCCGCTGGCGGCCTTGCTGGCCCGGGGCACGGCCTGCTGTTTCGACGTCGGTGAACTGGATGGCACGCATCACGGCAATGCCTTGATGACTTCGGCTGGGCTGGCAGTGCTCAACGCGGTCCAGGAGCACGGCTTTCTGGAACAGGTGCGCGCGGCCGGGCAGCACCTGGGCGCAGGGCTGGCGCGCCTCGCTCAGCGCTATGCCCACGGCGAAGTGCGCGGGCAAGGGCTGTTGTGGGGCCTGACCCTAGCCGACGACTCCGCCCAAGCCGTAGTCAACGCTGCTCGCTCTGAGGGTCTGCTGCTCAATGCGCCGCAAGCCAATTGCCTGCGCCTGACCCCTGCCTTGACCGTCAGCAAAGCCAATATCGACGAAATGCTGCTGCGCCTGGCCCGGGCATTTTCCCGGGTACGCACGGCGCAGTTGCAGTGCCGTAAAGGGCTGGCGGTCTGATGAGGCCCGATTACCGCCTTGATTGACCTCGACTGAACACAAGAACCGTCTCGCGGTATAACGCATCGCCCCGTGTCCGATTTTTCGCACGGGGCGTTTTTTTGTCTGCTGATTCTGGCGCAGCGCGATGTTTCCTGAACCGCAGCCCAAGGACACATCAGGTCAACAATGGCGCGCAAAAGTCGAGTGAACCCTGGTGCACGCCGTCGGTCGATTAGGAGTGAGGCTTATGAGAGCCCTCTTTTATCTGGAGCTGCCCCATGGACTTGATTCGCATCATCTTCGCTATTTTGTTGCCACCACTGGGCGTGTTCCTGCAGGTGGGCTTCGGCGGCGCGTTTTGGCTGAATATCCTGCTGACCCTGTGCGGCTACATCCCCGGCATTGTGCACGCGGTCTATATCATCGCCAAACGCTGACAATGACGAGCCTGCCTGCGCTTTCATTGCGTGGGCAGGTGCTCAAGGGCGCTGGCATGGCCCTTGAGCAACAGCCTTTTCAATCCCCCCTTCAGTCCCCCGATGTCATCACCTGTTGATAGAAGCGCCACTCCTGCTCCAAGGCGTGTGCCTGGTTGTGGGCTTTGCGAAAGCCGTGGCGTTCATCGGGGTAGTAATGAGCTTGCGCGGCAATGCCTCGGTCTTGCAGGGCCTTGAGCATGTCGCGGGTTTGCTGGGGTACGACCACCGCGTCGAGTTCGCCCTGGAAGAAAATCACCGGCACTTGGATATTCCCCGCATGCAGCAACGGCGTGCGCGCCCGGTAGCGTTCGGCATCCCGCTCGGGGTCGCCAATCAACCAGTCCAGGTAATCGCCTTCGAACTTATGGGTGGCCCGGCCCAGTGCCACGGGATCGCTGACCCCGTACAGGCTGGCGCCGGCGCGGAACACCTTGGCGAAGGCCAGCGCGCAAAGCGTGGTGTAGCCGCCGGCGCTGCCGCCGCGGATAAATGCCCGCTCGCCGTCCACCAGGCCTTGGCGGGCCAGGTACTCGACCACCGCACAGGCGTCTTGCACATCCGCTTCGCCCCAGGCCAGGTGCAGGGCTTGCCGATAGGCGCGCCCATAGCCGGTGCTGCCGCGATAGTTGAGGTCGGCGACGGCAAAACCGCGCTGGGTCCAGTATTGAATCCTGGGGTCGAGGATCGGGTAGCAGGCCGATGTCGGGCCGCCGTGGATAAACACCACCAGCGGCGGTTTGCTGGCCTGGCCCATGGCCGGGTAGAAGAAGCCGTGGGCCTCCTCGGGGCCTGAGGGGTAACGCAGGGTTTGCGGGCGACTGATCTGTGCGGCGGGCAGGGGGGCCACGCCGCCTGCAAGGATGTGTACCTGGTGAGTGTCACGGGCAATGGCGATCACCGCAGATGGGCTGACCGGCGACGCGGCAATGCAATACAGGTGATGCTCATCCACGGCCAGGTTACGGAATCGGCTGTACTCCTCGCCGCAGGTGGCGCTGGAACCGTCCTCAAGGTGCCAGCCCAGGCGCCCGAAACCGTCTTCAGTCCAGGTCCCGAGCCAGGCCTGACCGCCCAGGGGCAGCCAGGTGCCACCGCCCAATTGCCAAGGTGCCGGGGCATGGTCGGCAGGCGCGCAGGGCAACGCTTGCAAGCCCGCCGGGGACTCAGCCCAGGGCTGCCAGAAGCCACCGCGATCGCTCAGGCAGCACAGGCGCCCCTGCGGGTCAAAGCGCGGTTGCTGCAATGACTCTTCGAACGCATCGCCGGCCACGCAACGAGGGGGGCTCCAGCGGCCGGGGGCCAAGGAGTCGGTCACCATCAGCCGCGTGGCTGTCCAGGGTTGATGGGGGCGGTCCCACTCGATCCACGCCAGGCGCTGGCCGTCGCTGCTTAAGGTGGGCGCGGCATAGAAGTCCGCGCCTTCGACCAGCACGGTGCGTTCGCCATCCTGTAGGGCAATGCTCACCAGCCGGTGCCGATCGAGGTGCTCTTCCACGGCCAGTACCTGGCCATTGGCGTACTGCAGATCGCCGTAGCGGCACTCGCCGTGGGTCAGGGCGCTGGGTGTTTCGCCTTGCAGGGACTGGCGGTACAGCTGCTGGTCTGCCTCGTTGACGAACACCACGCCCTCGTCGCTGAGGCAGAAGGCACCGCCACCGTATTCGTAGACCCGGCTGCGCACACTGAAGCCTTGGGGCGTCAGACAGCGGGCCTGTTGTTCATGCCAGTGCCAGATGCGGCAGGCGGCGTCGGCGGGGCGGTATTCATTCCAGAACAAGCCCTGGGCGCCGACGCGCAGCTCGGCGAAGTCGATACCGGCGGCCACGGCCTTGTCGGCGCTGAAGAGGTCAGCCTTTGGCGATGAGGCGGGAGTTTCGTTCATTGCGGAAGGCCAGTTGTTCGATGGTCTGGGTGGCGTGCTCGGCTTCTTCCCGAGCGTTGAGGATCATGCCGTGGTGCTCTGACTTGCTGCACACCGGGTCGGCATTGCTGGCATCGCCCGTGAGCATAAAGGCCTGGCAGCGGCAGCCGCCGAAGTCCTTCTCCTTTTCATCGCAGGAACGGCAGGGCTCGGGCATCCAGTCGTAGCCGCGGAAGCGGTTGAAACCGAAGGAGTCGTACCAGATGTGCTGCATGCTGTGGTCGCGCACATTGGGGAATTGCACCGGCATTTGCCGCGCGCCGTGGCAGGGCAGAGCGGTGCCGTCCGGGGTCACGGTGAGGAAAATGCTGCCCCAGCCGTTCATGCAGGCCTTGGGACGCTCCTCGTAGTAATCCGGGGTGACGAAAATCAGCTTGCAAGGGTGCCCCTGCGCTTCCAGTTTGGCGCGGTACTCGTTGGTGATGCGCTCGGCCCTCACCAGTTGCTCCTTGGTCGGCAGCAGCCCCACACGGTTGAGCTGGGCCCAGCCATAGAACTGGCAGGTGGCAAGTTCTACGAAGTCCGCTTCCAGGGCGATGCACAGTTCGATGATGCGGTCGATCTTGTCGATGTTGTGCCGGTGGGTCACAAAGTTCAGCACCATCGGGTAGCCGTGGGCCTTGACCGCACGGGCCATTTCCAACTTTTGCGCGAAGGCTTTCTTCGACCCGGCCAGCAGGTTGTTCACTTGTTCGTCGCTGGCCTGGAAGCTGATCTGGATATGGTCCAGGCCGGCTTTTTTGAAGTCGCTGATTTTCTGCTCGGTGAGTCCGATGCCCGAGGTGATCAGGTTGGTGTAGAAGCCTAACTGGCGGGCTCGCTGATCAGCTCGGCGAGGTCCTGGCGCACCAGGGGCTCGCCGCCGGAGAAACCCAACTGCGCAGCGCCCATCTCCCGGGCCTCGCGGAACACCTTGATCCACTGCTCGGTGCTCAGCTCCTTGCCCTGTTCGGCAAAGTCCAGGGGGTTGGAACAATACGGGCATTGCAGCGGGCAGCGGTAAGTCAGCTCGGCCAGCAGCCACAGCGGCAGGCCCACTTCCGGTTTGGCCGGCAGGCTCGGGGAATCAGCCAAGTTCGATCCAGTGCTGAGCACGGGCGACCTCCATGAATTGCTCGATGTCCTCACCAAGCTCGGGCACGCCGGGGAACTGCATCTCCAGCTCGGCAATGATCGCCGCGACGTCACGCTGGCCGTCGATCAGACCGCCGATCAGCGCTGCGCTGTCGTTGAGCTTGATCATGCCTTCGGGGTACAGCAGCACGTGGCCTTTTTGCGCCGGCTCGTACTGGAAGCGGTAGCCAGGGCGCCAGGTCGGGGTCTTGTTGCGATCGAAACTCATAAGGCGATTCCTTTGTGCCAGACCCGTTGTGCGGTGACGCTGTGGTAAGGCGGTCGATTCAATTCATAGGCCATGCTCATGGCGTCGAGCATGCTCCAAAGGATGTCCAGTTTGAACTGGAGAATTTCCAGCATGCGGTCCTGGCCGGCACGGGTGGTGTAGTGCTCCAGGGTGATGGCCAGGCCGTGCTCCACATCGCGTCGGGCCTGGCCCAGGCGGGTGCGGAAGTATTCATAACCGGTGGGGTCGATCCACGGGTAATGCTGGGGCCAGCTGTCCAGGCGCGACTGGTGGATCTGCGGGGCGAACAACTCAGTCAGGGAACTGCTGGCGGCTTCCTGCCAACTGGCGCGGCGGGCGAAGTTGACGTAGGCGTCCACGGCGAAACGCACGCCGGGCAACACCAGCTCCTGAGAACGCAGTTGGTCCGGGTCCAGGCCTACTGCCTGACCCAGGCGCAGCCAGGCTTCGATGCCGCCGTCTTCGCCGGGGGCGCCGTCGTGGTCTAGCAGGCGCTGGATCCACTCCCGGCGGATTTCCCGGTCCGGGCAGTTGGCGAGGATCGCCGCGTCTTTCAGGGGAATGTTCACCTGGTAATAGAAACGGTTGGCGACCCAGCCCTGGATCTGCTCGCGGGTGGCGCGGCCTTGGTACATCGCCACGTGGTAGGGGTGATGGATGTGGTAGTAGGCGCCCTTGGCCCGCAGTGCCTGCTCGAACTCGGCGGGGGACAGTGGTGTATCAGTCATTTCGGTTCTCCGGGAGCCCGCTGGGGAAATCGATCGCCGGTGGCGGTGCCATCGCCGGCCAGCCCGCTCCTACAACCCGTAGGCGCGAGCTTGCGTGGGATTTGCCCTACAGCTCAATACTCATTCCGTCGTAGGCCACCTCGACCTTTCGGCGTACAAGCTCGGCACGTTCGGCCGAGTCTTCGTCGAGGATCGGGTTGGTGTTGTTAATGTGGATCAGCACTTTGCGCTGCGTGGGCAGCTGCTCCAGGACTTCCAGCATGCCGCCCGGGCCGTTTTGCGCCAGGTGGCCCATTTCCCGGCCGGTGCGGGTGCCGACGCCGCGGCGCTGCATTTCATCGTCATCCCACAAGGTGCCGTCCACCAGCAGGCAATCGCTGCCGGCCATGATCTCCAGCAATGGCGCGTCGACCTTGCCCAGGCCCGGGGCGTAGAAGAGGGTGCCGCCGGTGCGCAGGTCTTCGACGATCAGGCCGATGTTGTCGCCCGGGTGCGGGTCGAAGCGGTGCGGCGAATAGGGCGGTGCGGCGCTGCGCAGCGGCAGCGGGGTGAAACGCAGGTTGGGGCAGGCCGGGATGCTGAAGCTTTGGTCCAGTTCGATGCGGTTCCAGCTCAAACCGCCATTCCAGTGTTTGAGCATGGTGAACAGCGGGAAGCCGGTGCTCAGGTCTTCATGGACCATGTCGGTGCACCAGACCTGGTGCGGGCAGCCTTCGCGCAGGCTGAGCAGGCCGGTGGTGTGGTCGATCTGGCTGTCCATGAGAATGATCGCGCTGATCCCTGTGTCGCGCAGGGCACGGCCCGGCTGCATCGGGGCAAAGCCCTGGAGTTGGGCGCGGATGTCCGGCGAGGCGTTGCACAGCACCCAGTTCACACCGTCATCGGAAATCGCGA
The DNA here is from genome assembly GCF_023241665.1 of Pseudomonas morbosilactucae. NCBI lineage: Bacteria > Pseudomonadati > Pseudomonadota > Gammaproteobacteria > Pseudomonadales > Pseudomonadaceae > Pseudomonas > Pseudomonas morbosilactucae. The sequence continues at coordinate 71,486 of NZ_JALQCX010000034.1, forward strand.
TGGACGATTGAGTGCGCGCGTGGGCCCGCAGGCTGCCGTCGCGAAAACCCGCGCAGTTTGCGCAATTGCAGTTCCACTGCGGAAAACCGCCGCCGGCGGCGGACCCTAGAATCTGGACGAACATGAGTGCTCCATCAGGTTGCAACTGGAAATAAAAACGCCCCGGCGAACCGAGGCGTTGCACTGCGCTTGCTGTCTCGGGGCGGTGGCCCTGAGCCGGCAATCAGCGGCTGGCGAAGTACATGGTGACTTCGAAGCCGATACGCAGGTCGGTGTAAGCAGGTTTGGACCAGGACATAAAAGTGCTCCTTTCAGGTGGGTAGGACGGGTGCTCTCTATACATATAGTCCACCTCCGGCCGGAGATGTTCAGATGCTTAGGGGGCTATCTTACTAAGATTCAGTTGGCGCTTGCCTGTAATTATTGAAGAAAGCTCATTGCAGCGTCGGTAATGATCCACCTGCGTCTTGCCTGGGTGAGCCCGGGCAGGCCGCGCTGGCCAGGCAATACCCGCCACCTTGGGCCTGGTACAGGCGTTGGGCCTGGGCCAGCAGTTCGGGGCGTGGCAAGGTGCTGATCGCCGTCTGCAAGTGCGCCAGGTAATCCGACGGATGACCGGCCAGCCGACCCTGCCAGAGCAGCTCTGCGGCCTGGATCAGCGGCAGCTCGGCGGCATCGAATTGGCTCGCCAGGTTTTGCTGCTGTTGGCTCAGGCTCGCGTCGTCGGTCTGGCTGATCCGCTCCGGCAGTTGCTGGAGGAAGACTTCGATGTGCCCGAGAATTTCGGCCACGCTGGCGTGGGGCGACTGCACGCCGAACAACAAACCGGTCTGGCCGTTGATCTGGCGGACCCCACTGAACACGCCATAACCCAATTGCAGCTCCACCCGCAGGCGCTGGTAGAACGGCGTCTGGCAGCACTGCGCCAGCAGGCGCCAGGCGGCTTCATCGGTGATTGAAGATGAAGGCACAGGGCAGAACAGCAGCACCGCCTGTTCGCTGGAGCCGGTAGGCACTTCACGCCAGCGATGCAGGGCTGTCGGTGTGTCGAGTGTGGCCGGTTGCCCCGGGTTGGCGGTGCCGGGTATCTGGCTCAGCGCCGCACTGAGCGCGGGCTGCAGGCTGCTGGGTACGCCCACGGCGAGGCCGTCCCATTGGGTGCCGGCCCAGAAGTCCTGCAACTGTTGGGCGTGCTCCAGTGCGGGTGTTGGCGTGGCGGCGGGGCTGCCTTCGGCGAGCACCTTGAGCAATTGGCGGATTGGCATTGGGGCCGGTTCGTCGACCCGCGCCTGCTCGCTCAACCAGAACGCGTCAGCAGGTTGGCTCAGGGTTTTCAGGGCCTGTTGCAGGATCGCCGGCAGCGGCTCATGCAGCCCAGCCAGCTTCAGAATCCAGTGCCGGCCGGCGTTGTTCAGCGACAGGTCCACCCCGGCTTGGCGTGCATCGCCCTGCAGCTCCTCCAGGTGCTGTTGCAGCTTGGGCAGCAGGTCTTGGGGAACCGTGCTGTTCAGTTGCCACCGGAGGTAGATCACCGCAGAACCGGTGTCAGCGGCCACCTCCTGGCTGAACAGCAGCGGCGAGGCCTCGCGGCGGCCCCGGGAGCGATCCTGGGCAAAAGTGCGCAGCCCGCGGTGGGCGCTGGTCTGGCCGCGGATCAAGCCGGCGCTACGCGCTGGCGCGGCGGAGCGCAGGAAGGGGTTGGCGGCCGGGAGTTGCCACTCGCCGATGGGTTTATCCAGCGCCACGGGGCGCAGTTGTTCCAGCAGCGCTTTGAGGGCGCTGACGTCTGCATCCGTCAGGTGCCACTCCCGTTGCCGGCTGTCCAGGCGAGCCAGCTCCAGGGCCCCAGCCACCTGATGTTGGCGTTGCTGCAACAGGGCAAACTCTTCGCGTAAATCGGCCCATTCGGCCTGGGCGCTGAAGAAGGCCAGCCAATCTTCCAGTTGCTGGCCAATCAGCGACTGTTGTTGCACGCCCTCGGCGCTGAGGCTGAACTCCAGGTGCAGCAGGGCCTGGCCGGCGAACTGATACAGCGGCGTGGCTTGCAGCCCATCGATCAATCGACGTTGCTTGAGTTCGGCCACTAGACCGCCAGGTTTGCTCGATTGCAGCCAGGTGCAGAGAAACTCCAGGGGCGCCGGGCTGGCGCTGGGCAAGTCTTCGCCGGCCAACAGCAGGTCCAGGCGCCGGCCGCGAAGTTGTGACGAGATCCCCGGCCCGCCGGGCAGCAAGCTCGGTGCCGGGCTTTGCCCAACGGTTTGACCGCTGGCGAAAGCGCCGCCGAACTGTTCGGCCAGGGCCTGCAGTTCTTCCAGGGATTGCGGGCCGGCCAGGCTCAGGGTCATTTGCCCGGTGTGATAGTAGGCGCGGTAGAAGGCTTCCAGCGCCTGCTGAAAGGCCGGGTTGGGCACGCTCAGGCTGTAGCGATTGCCGGCGTGGAAGGCCCGCAGGGGATGGTTGGCGGATACGCCCTCGAGCACCGCCGCTTGACGCTGTGCGGCGGCGTCCCGGGACCAGGCGATAAATTCTGCGTGCAGGACTTCCCGTTCACGCAACTGATCCTGCTTGTCCATGCGCGGATGGGCGAGCATGTCACACAGGCGTTCCAGCCCTCCGGCAAAGGCCGTGGGCGGCAGCTCAAAGAAAAAGTCGGTGGTGCGTTCGCGGGTGCTGGCGTTGACCTGCCCACCTTGCGCCTGGACATAGGCCATCAAACCGTCTTGCTCGCTGAAGCGCTCGCTGCCGAGAAAAAACAGGTGTTCAAGAAAGTGCGCCAGCCCCGGCCAGGCCAATGGCGCGTCATGACTGCCCGCGGCCACCCGCAAGGCGGCGGCGCAGCGTTTCAGGTGGGGCGCGTGACGCAGTGACACCCGCAGGCCGTTGGCCAGGGTCGAACAGGAGGGGCGAGGGTGATTCGGCGCGGGCATGAGCACTTCCACAACATTAGAAGCGCTCATGCTAGCGGATAAGTTGGGATCAGCGCTTGTTCAGATCGTCATAAAGCTCGGGGCGTCGGTCATGGAAATAGCGGTTGATGGCGCGGGAGTCGAGCATCAATTGCCGGTCCAGGGTGCCGCTGATCAGGGCTTCGTCGAGGCCGGCCAGGGCGATGCGGCTGCCATCCGGAGCGGCAATGCTGCTTTGCCCACAGTAATGGATGTCTTCCTCATGGCCGCAGTAGTTGGCGTAGGCCACATAGCACTGGTTTTCAAAGGCGCGGGAACGCACGGTGACATCGGCAACGAAGTCGTAAGGAGTCATGTTGGCGGTGGGCACCAGGATCAGTTCGGCACCGGCCAGGGCCAGGCGTCGGGCGTTCTCCGGGAACTCGATGTCGTAGCAAATCAGGAAGCCGAGCATCCAGCCGTTCAACTCCACCAGTGGGAACTCGTCCGCCCCGGCGCTGAACATCGCGTGGTCGAGGTCGCCGAATAGATGGGTCTTGCGGTAATTGCATAACTGCCGGCCCTGGGCGTCGATCAACTGCACGGCGTTGTAGATCTGCCCGTCGTCGGCGCGCTCCGGGTAGCCATACAGAATGGCCAGGCCCGCTGCCTGGGCGATGCCGGCAATGCGCTGGGCCGATGGGCCGTCCTGGGCTTCGGCCAGGGCGCCGACGGCTTCCGGGCCAATGTTGTAGCCGCTGAGAAACATCTCCGGCAGCACCAGCAGGTCGGCGTCCGTGGCTTCCATCGCCACCTGTTGCAGGCGCAGCAGGTTGCCAGCGACATCCAGGGGCTGCGGGGCACATTGATAGAGCGCGACGCGCATGACGATGACTCCTGTTAAATAGCCAGCGACCACTGTAGCCGCCACCCGAGGCAGCGGCTAGCGGTGGGCGCCGGGGTCAGTCCGCCAGGGCGATGGGGCCGATCTCGTGGAACACGTCGCCCGGGCCCGGGTTGGCGGCATGGGTGGCGCCGCCAAAGTGTTTCATGATGCCCCAGACGGCGTTCAGCGAGGTCTGCACCGCGCCTTCGACCCAGGCCGGGGTCCAGGACACGTCGTCGCCGGCGATAAAGATCCCACGGTGTTCGGCGGGCATCTCGTCCTGCATGAAGTGCGCGTACATCCGCTGGTTGTAGCGGTAGTGGCCGGGCAGGGCGCCTTTGAAGGCACCGAGGAAGTGCGGGTCGGCCTCCCAGGACACGGTGATCGGGTCGCCGATGATGCGGCTGGCGATGTCCACCTTCGGGTAGATCTTCTTCAGGGCGTCGAGGGCCAGCTTGACCCGCTTCTCCACCGGTTGCGGCAGCATCTTCAGGGCGTCGCTCATCCATGAGTAGGAGAGGCAGATCACCCCCGGCTGGTCGTCGCCGTTGTCGAACAGGTAGGTGCCGCGGGTCAGGCGATCGGTGAGGGTCATGCTCATCAGGTCGCGCCCGGTTTCCGGGTCTTTGTCCTTCCAGAACGGCCGGTCGACCATGACAAAGGTTTTCGACGACTGCATGTAGCGGGTGCGGTCCAGGGCCATCCACATCTTTTGCGAGAACAACGACTCTTCGCACTCGATCTGAGTGGTCAGCAGCCAGCTCTGGCAGGTGGTCAGCACCGCGGCGTATTCCCGGGTGTCGCCCCAGTTGTCGGTGACGCTGAAGCGACCATCGGCGGCGCGGGCGATGCGCTTGACCCCGGTGCGTGGCGCGCCGTTGTGCAAGGAACTGAGGCTGGTGCCGGCCGGCCAGTGGGCGCAGCGCTCGGGCACGTGGCGCCAGATGCCCATGGGCACCTGGGCCACGCCGCCGACTACCAGGTGCTGGTGGTCGTCGCAGTTGGTCATCACTACGCGGAAGATTTCCAGCATGGAGTTGGGGAAGTCCGAGTCCCAGCCGCCGGTGCCGAAGCCTACTTGGCCGAACACTTCGCGATGGTGGAAAGACAGCTTGGCGAAGGCCTTGGAAGTGGCGACAAAGTCATAGAAGGTGCGGTCGTCCCAGAGCGGAACCAGGGTGTTCCACAGCTCCTTGAGGCGTGGCACGTCGCGGTCGCGGATCGCCTGCTGGATGTCGCCAAAGCGTGAGCCGTCTTCCAGGGCATCGGCCCAGGCGTCGGCGACTTCCTGGAACAGCGCCGGCAGATCGGAGAGCTTTTGTGCGTAGTGGGTCTGGCCTTCCAGGTCGATCACGGTGCTGCCCGAGGCCGGGGTCAGCGGGTTGGGGAAGGGCTTGGTTTCCAGGCCCAGCTTGTCCACGTAGTGGTAGAAGGCCGTGGACGAGACGGGGAAGCGCATGCCACCCAGCTCGGCGATGATGCCTTCGGCGCCTTCGAAGCTCTGGGAGCGCAGGCGGCCGCCCATCTTCGAGGCTTCATAAATCACTGGCTTCAAGCCCAGCTTCATCAGCTCGTAAGCGGCGACCAGCCCGGCGATACCGGCGCCGACGATGGCCACCTCGGCGCCATGGTTGGCCGGTGGAATGCTGCCCAGGCCGGCGGGATGCTCGATCCAGTCATCGAAGGCGAAAGGAAAGTCCGGGCCGAAAATGGTGATCGGCTTTTTTCCGTCGGCAGGGTGGCGGTTGTTCTTGTTCATGGCTGACCTTGGCTGGCGGCCCAGCAGAGTGCTGAGTATAGGAAAAGATGGCAGCCATTTTAGAGAGCGTAGAAGACGTTAATAAGACGCAAACTGTCGTCGATATGAATTGTTATTAGGCAAAGTGACGAAATATTGATTCATATTGACGTAGTTGTTCACGAGTAAGCGCCGGGCTAAACCGGGTGGCCGCGGTCGATTTTGTTGCTGAGGATGATCGAGGTGGTGGTTTTATCCACACCGTCGACACTGCCAATCTGATCCAGCAACTGGTCCAGTTGCTCGGGGGAGTCGCTGCGCAACCAGGCCACATAGTCGAACTCGCCGCTGACCGCACACAGCTGCTGCACCTGGGCCATGGCGCTCAGGCGGCGCACCACCTCCTTGCCTGAACGTGGCTGCACCTTGATCCCGACATAGGCCTGCAGGCCGCCGTCGATGATGCGCTGGCCCAGGCGTACGCCGTAACCCGTGATGACCCGGGTTTTCTCCAGGCGGGCCAGGCGCGAGGTTACGGTGGTGCGGGCAATCCCCAGTTGCCGAGCGAGCATGGCCACGCTTTCGCGGGCGTTGATCTGTAGGGCGGCAATCAACTGGCGGTCGATTTCATCAAGGACGGGGGGGCGGCTGTCAGGCAAAGGGTGCTCCGGCGCGGGCATCGGGGAGCGAGCATGTTACAGCCTCGCCCGGCCCGATGCGCGCTGTGGGCGCGGGTCGATCAGTGTTGGAATTGTGCGTAGTTTTCCGGGGTGACCAGTTGGGTCGGGACCCAAAGGTCGCCTTGCAGGGCTTCGTGGTTGACCAGCTTCACCGCCGCGTCTAGGGAGCCGGCGCCGATGGCCACCGGGTCGCGGAACACGCTGACGCTCAGTTGGCCTTTTTTCAAGGCAAGCAGCCCGTCCGGGGTGCCGTCGATACCGCCCACCAGAATGTCATCGCGCCCGGCCTGGCGCAGAGCCATGGCGGCACCGATGCCCATTTCGTCGTTATTGGAGGCCACGGCATTGATGGTCTGGCCCTTGGTCAGCCACTCGTTCATCAAGTCCATGCCTTTTTCCCGCTGCCAGTCGCCGGATTGCTCTTCGACGATCTTGATCCCCGGGTACTGCGCCAATACATCCTTGACCCCATTGGTGCGCTTGCCGGTATCGCTGTGGGCCAGGCGCCCGAGAATCACCGCCAGGTTGCCTTTGCCGCCCATTTTCTCGGCCAGGTACTGCATCTGCATACGGCCGATGGCGCGTTCATCCGTGCCGACGAACACCACCCCGGGCGGCAGGTTGTCCACTTCCGGCCGGCTGTTCATGTACACCAGGGGGATGCCGGCGGCGATGACCTTCTCGCTGATCTTGCGGGTGGCTGCGGTGTCCGCTGGGTTGACGATGATGGCGTCGACCTTCTGGCTGATAAAGCTCTCCACCTGGCTCAACTGGCGTACCACATCGCTGGCGGAATCCTCGACTTGCAGCGTCACCCCTCCAGGAACCTGCTTGGCCCGGTCCTGCATGGCTTTGACCAGGTAGGAAATGTAGTTGTCGTACTGGCCCACCGTGACACCGATGCGCAGTTCGGCGTGGGCGGAAACAGACAGCAGCAGTGCACAGAGACAGCCGAGGAAACGCCTCATAACGGGTAATCCTTTTTATTGTTGGAAGGCAGATCGGGAAGAATGAGGTTCTGGCATGCAGATTATTGGAATATATTTTCCATATCAATAATTGGTGGAATTTATTGTTTTCAGGCGGTGCAGCCTCTGCTGTCTCGATGCCAGCAGATGACGTTGAGTGGCGCGCATCGATAGTCAGGAGACGAAATGAACTGGCGTGGATTCAGCAGGCGGGGGTAAGTGGTGGGCGTTGCTGTTGGCGGGGATTGCTTGTCTGGCCGCGTGGGGTTGAACGGCGTGACGCCAGGCGCAAAAAAGCCGCGCAATGCGCGGCTTTGGAGTTGGTGGGCCCACACGGACTTG
>NZ_JALQCX010000035.1:0-69212 GCF_023241665.1 Pseudomonas morbosilactucae
GCTCCATCAACTCCTTCTGGGCCTCGATAAACTGAAGCAAGTCGCTGTCGAAAACTGCGTAACTCGTTGAGTTTCAAGGAGTTTTCCGTTTCGACTGCGCCGGAAGTGGGGCGAATTATAGGCCCATAGAATCTGCCGTCAACACCTAATTACACTTTTGTTGCAGAAGATGCTTTTTTAGCGATCAGACGAGGAATTCGTCGAGTCACTGGCGGCACACGCAACAGCAATAACAAGGCACCTATAGAGGCATAGACTGCCCACTCCTTGAGATCAGCCCGAACAATCCAGAGCATGTGCAGCAACCCCAACCCGAGGATCAAGTAAACCAGTCGATGCAACTTCTTCCAGCGCACTCCAAGTCGACGCTGACTGTAACGATTGGACGTTACCGCCAAAGCGAGCAAACAAAGGAAACCGAGGCTACCGACAATAATGTACGGCCGCTTACGCAGCTCCACGCCTAGCTGCGACCAATCCCACCCAAGAATAAACGCCGCGTAAGCGCTCAAATGCAGGACCACGTAAGCGAAACACCACAAGCCCACTTGACGCCGCACCGCGATCCACCCAGCCCACCCCGTTAGCTTTTGCAACGGCGTCATGCTCAAGGTCACCAACAACAGGATCAACGTCCCCAACCCCAGACGATCGACCAGCACCTTCCCCGGGTCCGGCCCCAAAGCAGACGCCAAGGCTTGAAACAACCAAAACAACGGCCATATCGCTGCTGCGATAAAAACGCCCACACGCCAAAGTGGATAACGCATCAGTAGTTCTTCCGCAGATCCAGCCCACTGTATAAAGCAGCTACTTCATCCGAGTAGCCGTTGAACATCTGCGTGTCACGCACGTTAGGGCTAAACAGACTGCTGGGCAGCCGACGTTCGCGCGCCTGGGTCCAGCGAGGGTGATCGACTGTCGGGTTCACGTTGGCGTAGAACCCATACTCATCGGCAGCGATGCTTTGCCAAGTGGTCTTGGGTTGCTCGGCCACTAGACTGATACGCACGATGGACTTCACGCTCTTGAAGCCATATTTCCACGGAACAACCAAACGCAGTGGCGCACCATTCTGGTTAGGCAGTTCACGCCCATACATACCCACCGCAAGAATCGCCAACGGATTCATCGCCTCGTCCAGCCGCAGCCCTTCTACGTAAGGCCAATCAATCAAGGCGAAACCCGAACGCTGGCCCGGCATGCTTTTGGGATCCTGGAGCGTTTCAAAACGAATGAACTTGGCTTTGGAGGTTGGCTCCACTTGCTTGAGCAACGCCGAAATGGGGAAGCCTATCCAGGGAATCACCATTGACCACGCCTCGACACAGCGCAGACGGTAAATCCGCTCTTCCAGTTGATAAGGCTTCATGAAGTCTTCCAACGCATAACGACCGGGCTTACCCACTTCCCCGTCGACAACAACACTCCATGGCTCAGTCTTTAGTGAACCCGCGTTAGCCGCCGGATCCCCCTTGTCGGTACCGAACTCATAGAAGTTGTTGTAGTGCGTCGCATCCTTGAACGGCGTGATCGCCTCGTTCTTGACCGTAACAGCCTGCCATTGAGTGGCCGGCAGCTTTTCGGTGAACCATGCAGGCGCCTTGCCCGGCTCGACGTCGGCATAGCGCGCCACTTCGTCGGCAATCGCCCACCCTGGAACGCTGCCCAGTGCCAAACCGGCGACGGCGCCGCCCAACAGACTGCGACGAGAAAAATAGAGGGATTCTGGCGTGACATCCGACTCTTTACAGTCAGACGATTTGGAGACTTTGATCAACATGGCAACTCCGCAGTATTGGAGGACAGATGTACCAATAGACTGCGGAGTATGGGGGAAATTACATCACTCGACGCTTTTGCGACGACGCAGGTGCAATAAATACTGGATAGGACCCGAAGCCGCGTAGACCAGGAAGATCAGCAGCAAAATACGCGGAGGATCGCTGAACACCACGGCGAACACCAATACCACCGCCAGGATCGCAACAAAGGGTACACGCCCCTTCAGATCCAGATCCTTGAAGCTGTTGTACTTGATATTGCTGACCATCAGCATGCCCGCAGCCGCCACCATCAGCGCCACCAGGAATGACATCTTCGAACCCTGGATACCGTAGTCACTGAACGCCCAGACAATACCGGCCACCACACCCGCTGCAGCCGGACTGGCCAGGCCGATGAAGTAGCGCTTGTCCGCCGTCCCCACTTGAGTGTTGAAGCGCGCCAGACGCAGCGCCGCGCCTGCTACATAGATGAAGGCGACCATCCAGCCGACCTTACCCATGTCGCCCAAGGCCCAACCGAAAGCCAGCAGTGCTGGCGCGACGCCGAACGCAACCATGTCAGACAGCGAGTCATACTCGGCACCAAAGGCGCTCTGGGTATTGGTCATCCGAGCGACGCGCCCGTCCAGGCCATCGAGCACCATGGCGACGAAAATCGCGATCGCAGCAAACGCGAAGTACTTGCTCGCAGACGCTGAGTCCCCGGCGCTCAAGGCACTCTGGGCACTCATGGAATTGATGATGGAATAGAACCCCGCGAACAGGTTCGCAGTGGTGAACAGATTCGGCAGCAGATAGATACCACGATGCCGGACTTTACGGCCTTCCGCGTCATGCCCTTCTTCGACATGTTCATCGATGGGCAGCAGGCTTTCGGCGTCAGAGGCCTGGTTTGGCTCTTCGGGACGTTCGCTCATGGACATTACCTTGCAACGGGTGTGAAAAATTTCGACGGCACCCAAGGGCCTGACTCAGCCACAAGGGATGCAGCTTTATACCAGAACCTGTCCGCCCAAACGAAAAAACGCGGCCGAAGCCGCGTTTTCCCTGACAAGTCTCGAACTTAGTTCTTGGCTTTGTCGACGATCTTGTTGGCACCGATCCACGGCATCATCGAACGCAGTTGCTCGCCGATGACTTCAATACCGTGCGCAGCGTTGTTACGACGCTTGGCGGTCATCGATGGGTAGCCGGTAGCACCTTCGCTGATGAACATCTTGGCGTACTCGCCGTCTTGGATGCGCTTCAGAGCGTTGCGCATGGCTTGACGGGATTCGGCGTTGATCACTTCTGGGCCGGTCACGTACTCGCCGTACTCGGCGTTGTTGGAGATCGAGTAGTTCATGTTGGCGATACCGCCTTCGTACATGAGGTCAACGATCAGCTTCAGTTCGTGCAGGCATTCGAAGTAGGCCATTTCCGGCGCGTAGCCAGCTTCAACCAGGGTTTCGAAACCGGCTTTGACCAGCTCAACGGTACCGCCACACAGAACAGCTTGCTCGCCAAACAGGTCGGTTTCAGTCTCGTCCTTGAAAGTGGTTTCGATGATGCCGGTACGGCCGCCGCCCACGCCAGCTGCGTAGGACAGAGCAACGTTCTTGGCGTTGCCGGAAGCGTCCTGGTAGATAGCGATCAGGTCAGGAATACCGCCGCCCTTCACGAACTCGGAACGCACGGTGTGGCCCGGGGCTTTCGGCGCGATCATGATCACGTCGAGGTCAGCGCGCGGCACAACCTGGTTGTAGTGGATCGCGAAGCCGTGGGAGAAGGCCAGGGTGGCGCCTTTCTTGATGTTCGGCTCGATTTCGTTCTTGTACAGCGAGGACTGGAACTCGTCCGGGGTCAGGATCATGACCAGGTCGGCAGCAGCAACAGCAGAAGCAACGTCAGTCACTTTCAGGCCGTGGGCTTCAGCCTTGGCAACGGTAGCCGAGCCTTTACGCAGGCCAACGGTCACGTCAACGCCGGAGTCTTTCAGGTTGCACGCTTGAGCGTGACCCTGGGAACCGTAGCCGATGATGGCAACTTTCTTACCTTGGATGATCGACAGGTCGCAGTCTTTATCGTAGAAAACTTTCATGAATTTCCCCTATATCCGGCCGTTCAGGCCATTCGCTAATTTGAGTTAGATGCTCAGTACTTTGTCGCCACGGGCAATCCCGGTGACGCCACTGCGTACTGTTTCCAGAATCGAGGCGGTGCCGATCGATTGAATGAAGCTGTCGAGCTTGTCGCTGGTACCGGTCAGTTGAACGGTATACACGCTGGCGCTGACATCAACGATCTGCCCACGATAAATATCGGTAGTGCGTTTGACCTCGGCGCGCTGGGCGCCAGTGGCCTTGATCTTGACCAGCATCAGTTCGCGCTCGATGTGAGCACTTTCCGACAGGTCCACCAGCTTGACCACCTCAATCAACTTGTTCAGGTTCTTGGTGATCTGCTCGATGACCTCATCATGCCCTACCGTAGTGAGGGTCAGACGCGACAGGGTCGGGTCTTCGGTCGGCGCCACGGTCAGGCTTTCGATGTTGTAGTTACGCTGGGAAAACAGGCCGACAACGCGGGACAAGGCGCCCGGTTCGTTTTCCAGAAGCAAGGAGATAATGTGCCGCATGATTAAGTACGCTCCGTCTTGCTCAGCCACATATCGCGCATGGAGCCGTCTTTGATCTGCATCGGGTAGACGTGCTCGCTGGTATCAACCTGGATATCGAGGAACACCAGGCGATCTTTCATGGCGAACGCTTCTTCCATCTTCGGCTTCAGATCCTTCAGCGACGTGATGCGCATGCCCACGTGACCATAGGCCTCGGCCAGCTTGACGAAGTCAGGCAGCGATTCCATGTAGGAGTGCGAGTGACGGCTACCGTAGTTCATGTCCTGCCACTGACGCACCATACCCAGCGCACCGTTGTTCAGGTTGACGATCTTGACCGGCAAGTCGTACTGCAGGCAGGTCGACAGTTCCTGGATGTTCATCTGGATACTGCCTTCGCCAGTGACACAGGCCACATCGGACTCAGGGAAGCTCAGCTTGACGCCCATGGCCGCCGGGAAACCGAAGCCCATGGTGCCCAGGCCGCCCGAGTTGATCCAACGGTTGGGCTTGTTGAACCGGTAGTACTGCGCCGCGAACATCTGGTGCTGGCCCACGTCGGAGGTCACAAAGGCATCGCCCTTGGTCACTTCGCAGAGGGTTTCGATCACGGTTTGCGGTTTGATGATGCTGCCGTCGCCCTTGTCGTAAGGGAACAGGCCGCGATCACCGCGCCACTCGTCGATCTGCTTCCACCAGCTGGCAACCGTGTCTTTGTTCGGGGTCTCACCGATGTCCTTGAGTGCCGCGACCATTTCGGTCAGCACGCTCTCCACAGGACCCACGATCGGCACGTCTGCCTTGATGGTCTTGGAGATGGACGCCGGGTCGATATCGACATGGATGATCTTGGCGTTCGGGCAGAACTTCGCCGGGCCGTTGATTACACGGTCGTCGAAGCGCGCACCCACGGCCAGGATCACGTCAGCGTGGTGCATGGTCAGGTTGGCGGTGTAGCTGCCGTGCATGCCGAGCATGCCGACGAATTGACGGTCGGTACCCGGATACGCACCCAGGCCCATCAAAGTATTGGTGACCGGCAGGTTGAGCATTTTTGCCAGTTCGGTCAGCGGTGCAGAACCGCCGCCGAGGATCACGCCGCCGCCTGCATAAAGCACAGGACGCTTGGCCGCCAGGAGCATTTCTGCTGCCTTGCGAATTTGCCCGGAGTGACCGCGCACAGCTGGGCTGTAGGAGCGCAGCTTGGCTTTCTTGGGGAAAACGTATTCGAACTTTTCAGCCGGGTTGGTCATGTCTTTAGGGACATCGACCACCACCGGGCCCGGACGACCGGATTGCGCCAGGTAGAAAGCCTTCTTCATGACTTCCGGGATTTCCGAAGCATGCTTGACCATGAAGCTGTGCTTCACGATCGGCCGGGAGATACCGATCATGTCGGTTTCCTGGAACGCATCGGTACCGACCATGGTGCTGGGCACCTGACCGGAAATGATCACCATCGGAATCGAGTCCATGTAGGCGGTGGCAATACCGGTAATGGCATTGGTCGCGCCCGGGCCGGAAGTCACCAGTACCACACCGGCTTTACCGGTGGCACGGGCATAACCGTCAGCCATATGGGTAGCAGCCTGCTCGTGACGTACCAGGATATGGGTCACTTCCGGTTCTTTGAACAGGGCATCGTAGACATGAAGAAGAGCACCACCCGGGTACCCATAGATATATTTGACGCCTTCGTCACGCAAAAAGCGGACGAGCATCTCACCGCCAGATAAAAGCTCCACGTTGTTCACCTCTAAAACGCCAGAATACCGCCCTCATTAAAGGAGGCGGGTCTTAATAGGTTTACTTCTCAGCAGAGCATGAGCGACGGTGGTCGCCGACTACGTCAGCACTGACTGAGCAAGTATTGGGAGCGCCCCAAAGTGTTGCGGGGGTTTCCCACCCAGCGCGAGGTAACGCGTTGCGGGTGTAGCAGGTCGGCGCGGATGTGCGCCTCATGATCTGCTGAGTGGGTCTGCTTCTGGCAGTCCCTCTACAGCGGACTTTGGATTGTTCTGATTCGTCCTGCCCAAGTCAAGTAATCTCTGAGCTTTATTACAACTAAGCGCATGAGAAAGCAGGAGAAAACCCTTACGGGCCTGTACAACTTGTTGCAACTTGCCGCCTGCGAAAGGAAACCACGCGATGAACCCTCACAGGCTCACCACACGGCTTCTACCCGGCGGACTCAGGCCGCTTCGCCGATCAACCGATCGAACTCCGCCAGCAGGCGCTGTAGCTCGCCCCCCTGCCCCGGCCGCTGGGCATACACCATCTCGGCCATGGCGAGGATCCCCGACGCATTGGGCAAGGGCAAATCCTGCTCGATGATGTGCTTCATCCGTGGCAGGAAGATCCATTGCAGCCACTGTTCAAAATCCAGGGTATCGACACTGAAGGGCTCCTGGCTGGACAAGGCCTCAGCACTTGGAGCGACTTCGTCCCACCAGCCCTGCACCCGCAACTCCCGCTCGATCAGCAGCAATTGCTCGGCAATCTGCAGGAAACGCCCATCCATCACAAGGCAACCTTGGCTTTCTGGCGCGCCGCAGCAGCGCCGGCGGCATCGCCTTGCTTCTCACGCGCCTGAGCGATAAGGCCCCATAGGCTGGCCTGCAGGTCCGGACGGCCACCCGCGAACGACAGGCCACGGCGGGCGAACTGCTCGGCCTGGGCCGCGTCCCCTTGGGCCATGCGCACCTGAGCCAGGCGGTACAGCACTTGCGGCTCGCGGGGCGCTACGCGCTGGGCGCGCTCAAGGCTCGAGGAGGCACCATTGAGGTCGCCATTGGATTGCTGCTGCTGTGCGGTGGTCAGCAACGCCAGGACCGGCCCATCCAACTGCTCATCGGCGGACAAACCGCCGACGCTCGACGAAGGAATGCTGCCCGACGTGGAAGGCATGTTGTAGGTGCCCTGGTTGATCGGTGCCGACTGAATAGGCGCAGCATCCACCGGGCCCGGGATAATTGGCCCCGGCGTGATCGGCGCCGTGCTGATCGGTGCCGATGTCGTGGCGCCGCCACCCGGTACCATCACCACCACACCGGAATCTTCCGGAATCGCCTGGGCCTGGGCCGGACGCTTGATGGTCGTCTGGCGGAAGCCGCCATTGGCCGAAATCCGCTCGCTGTTGGACACGGCAGTACCGGCATCCACCACGGGGATCGAGCCGCGTTGCACGCTGGCACAACCATTGAGCAAAGCCAGAGCTGTAATAGCTGGAACCCACCACTTGTTCACGTCAAACCCTCTTTGCTTAGTTCATCCAGCCTTTGACCCAATCCATCACCGACTCGCCGGAAGCAGGGCTTTCGCCACCGCATGCCGGGCCGGGAGGTGGCTCGCTGCCGCGAATATACGGCATCTGTACCGCGCCCGGACAGTTGGCATCGGAACCCTGGCCGGTCCGAGAATCGACCCAGGCCTGCACCACGTTATCCGGCTGCGGCATATCCAGGGGCAGCGGGTCGGCCTTGCGCATGAAACTGGTCCAGACCTGCAGGGCACCGGTGGCACCGGTAAACGGCGTCTTGCCGTTATCGTCACGCCCCAGCCACACCACGGCCAACAGGTCTTGGCTGAAACCGGCGAACCAGCTGTCGCGCGAATCGTTACTGGTGCCGGTCTTGCCGGCCAGCGCCAGGGTTTTCGGCAACACGTTGTAGACCGAGCTGCCGGTGCCTTCACGCATGACTCGCTGCATGGCGCTTTGGATCAGATAGATGGAACCCGGATCGAAACGCTGCTGAATCTGGAACGGATAACGCTTGAGCGGCTCACCCTCGGCCGTCAGCACGCTACGAATCCCGCGCATCGGCGTATTGAAACCACCGTTGGCCAGGGTCTGGTACATGGTGGCCACTTCCATCGGGCTCATGCCGCCCGCCCCCAGCAACATCGAAGGGAAGGCTGGAAACTCGCGAGTCACCCCCAAACGGCTCAAGGTCTTGAGCACATTGGGCACGCCCACTTCCAGGCCCAGCCGTGCGGTGGACAAGTTGTAGGAATGGGCCAGCCCCTGGTACAGGAAAATCGTGCCATGGGAGCGGCGATCATAGTTCTGCGGCTTCCACACTTGGCCGTCCGCGCCCTTAACCGAGAAGGCTTCGTCGGACAACCAACTGGTCAAACTGTATTGACTTGGTTTCTCAAGGGCCGTCAGGTAGACCGCCGGCTTGATCAGCGAGCCGATCGGCCGCACCGCATCCAGCGCCCGGTTGAAACCGGCGAAGCTCGCCTGGCGGCTGCCGATCATGGCCTGGACCTCACCGGTTTCCGGGTTGGTCACCACCATCGCCGCTTCGACCTCATCCGAACCTTTGCGACCGGCCAGACGCTTGAAGGTGTCAGTGACCGACGCTTCGGCCTTCATCTGCAGAATCGGATCGAAACTGGTAAAGATCCGCAACCCTTCTTCGGTCAAGTCTTCGTCGCGGTAGTCTTCGCGCAACTGACGCTTGACCAGGTCGATAAAGCCCGGGAACGAACTGTCGGCCAACTTGCCGCGGGTGGTCACACCCAGTGGCATTTTCTTCGCTGCAGCCACTTGCTCTGCCGTCGCCACGCCTTGCTGCTCAAGCACATCAAGCACCAGGTTGCGCCGTTCCAGAGCACGCTCAGGGTTGCGCCGCGGGTTGTAGTAGGACGGCCCCTTGACCATGCCCACCAACAACGCCACTTGATGCAACTTCAGCTCAGACAGGGGCTGGCCGAAAAAGAACTGACTGGCCAAGCCAAAACCGTGCACCGCGCGCTGACCGTCCTGGCCGACGAATACCTCGTTGAGGTACGCCTCAAGGATTTCGCGCTTGTCGTAATGCAGCTCAAGCAGCATGGCCATCATGGCTTCGGTCAGCTTGCGCGTCAGGCTACGCTCGCTGGTGAGGTAGAAGTTCTTCACCAACTGCTGGGTCAGCGTACTGCCGCCCTGGCTCATCCTGCCGCCCGAAATGTTGACCCAAATGGCACGGGCAATGGACTTCGGCGAAATCCCCAAGTGGCTGTAGAAATCCCGGTCCTCTACGGCCACCAAGGTTTCCAGCAGGTACGGCGGCACCTGATCGATATTGATCAGGATGCGGTCTTCAAGGTTCTTCGGATAAATGCCGCCAATCAGCAGCGGCTCGAGGCGCACCACGGCGACTTTCGAGCCCTCGGCCCCGGACAGCCCTGCCACATAGTCGCCGGAGAATCGCACGCGCACCGGCTGGGCTTTTTCCAGGCCTTCGTAGAACTGGAAGCCGCGGGTATTGAGATCAATGGTGTTGCCGTTGACCGACGCCGCGCCCGGCCCATTGGCCACGCTTTCGCGTCGATAGCCCAGGGCGTCCAGCTCGGTGAGGAAGTCTTCTTTACTGAGCTTCTGTCCGACGAACAGCTCCAGCGGGCGCGCGTAGACCTTGGCAGGAATGGTCCAGCGTTTGCCGGAAAACTTTTCCTGGACCACTGCATCGAGATAAACCGCGAAGCCGGCGAGCACTACCAAGCCAACCAGACTGAGCTTCAGGGCCCAGCCCAGCCAGGGGCGCAGGCCGCGAGACGGTGTTTTTTTAGCGGAACGGGGGGATCGGGTACGAGTCATGGCGGCGGATTATACGCACTTTATTCATCCTCAACAGGAGCCACCCGAGGTTTGCGTTGACCCTGCCAGCGGCCATAATGACGCCCTTGAATTTTCTACGACTCTGAAGGATCGCCTGTGAGCCAGTCACTGATCGCCGCATTGCAAAACCCGGCCTTGTACCCGCACCCCGTCGATGGGTTTCAGGTCATCGAGACTCACATTTCCTGGGTGCTGCTCACCGGCCCCTACGTCTATAAAGTGAAAAAACCGGTCAACTTCGGTTTCCTCGATTTCACCAGCCTGGATGCCCGCGAACACTTCTGCGGCGAAGAACTGCGCCTGAACCAGCGTTTGACCCAGGATTTGTATCTCGAAGTGTTGCCGATCACTGGTACCGCCGAGGCCCCGGAGCTGGCCGGCACCGGCCCGGTCATCGAATACGCGCTGAAAATGCGCCAGTTCCCTCAGAGCGGGCTGCTCAGCACCTTGCAAGCCAATGGGGAACTGACCACCCAGCACATCGATGAGATGGCCCAGCAGATTGCCCGGTTCCACCTCGACGCGCCACGCGTGCCCGCCGCCCACGAAGCAGGCACCCCGGACAGCGTCATGGCGCCGGTGCGGCAGAACTTCGAACAGATCCGCCCGTTCCTCAGCGACAAGGCCGACCTGCAACAACTGGAAGCCCTGGAAGCCTGGGCCGAAAGCAGCTTCGAACGCCTCAAGCCGCTGTTCGCCCAGCGCAAGAACGACGGTTTCATCCGCGAATGCCACGGTGACATCCACCTGGGCAATGCCACGGTGATCGACGGTCGCGTGGTGATTTTCGACTGCATCGAGTTCAACGAGCCCTTCCGCTTCACTGACGTCTACGCCGATACCGGCTTCCTCGCCATGGACTTGGAAGACCGCGGCCTGAAGAGCCTGGCCCGGCGCTTTATCAGCCAGTACCTGGAGCTGACCGGCGACTATCAAGGCCTGGAACTGCTGAACTTCTACAAGGCCTATCGGGCGCTGGTACGGGCCAAAGTCAGCCTGTTCAGCATGCCCGCCGATGCCACCCCCGTACAACGCGCCACCTCACTGCGCCAGTACCGCAACTACGCCAACCTGGCGGAAAGCTACAGCACCATCCCTTCGCGCTTCCTGGCCATCACCTCCGGGGTTTCTGCGGTAGGCAAGAGCCACGTCGCCCTGCGCCTGGTCGAAGCCCTGGGCGCTGTCCGCCTGCGCTCCGATGTAGAACGCAAGCGTCTGTTTGGCGAGCAAAGCGTGCAGAACGATCCCAACGCCGGCATCTACAGCAGCGACGCCAGCACCGCCACCTACGTGCACCTGCATAAAATCGCCGACGTCATTCTGCGTGCCGGCTTCCCGGTGGTAATCGACGCCACGTACCTCAAACGTGCCCAACGCGACGCCGCCGCCGAAGTCGCAGAGCACACGGGCGCCCCGTGCCTGATCATCGACTGCAACGCCCCCGAGGCCGTCATCGCCAGCTGGCTGGCGCAACGCCAAGCCGACAGCAATGACCCATCGGACGCCACCCTGGAAGTGATCGCAGCCCAGCAAGCCAACCGCGAAGCGCTCAGCGCCGAAGAACTGCTGCGCAGCAAGCGGGTCGAGACCAATGAAAGTGGCAGCCTGGATGCTCTGGTAGCGAACATCCGTCAGCGCCTGCCAGGCCTCTAAACCGGTATTTTCAGCCGTGAAGTGTAAAGACTTCACGGCTGAAAAATAGTGGCACTATACTGGCGCCATAAAACCAACACCGAGAAAGCCGCCATGTGCAAACCGAAGCTACTCGACACCCCGCTGTACGAGCTGTTACGCAAAGACGACATCACCGGTTTCAATCGCGAGCGCCCACAAGGTCAGCCCATCGACTTGCGCGGCGGTGACTTCCGTGGCCTCGATCTGCGCGACTTGAACACCGACGGCATCGACTTCACCGACGCCTACTTCCGTTCTGCGGATTTGCGTGGCCTCGACCTGCGCGACGTCCCCCTGGAAGGCGCTAGCCTGTCACACGCGCAGATTTCCGGTGCCTACTTCCCTCCGGAGCTGAGCGCCGACGAAATCCTCATGTCGGTCAACTTCGGCACGCGCCTGCGTTACCGCACCCGCTAACCGACACCGTTGCCTCAAATCCAGCGCCCCCGCTTTGCGCTGGATTGCCCAGGCTTTCAGCCTGCGCCGTCATGCCTGTTTCCCCTCCCCTTAGAAGCTTTTGCGTTGAAACCGACCAACGAACAGCGCGTTTCCTGCTGAGCGCTACACTCCTCAGAGGCTTGCCCACTCAGCATTCGGCCGTCGCAAGGAGGCTTGATGAATGATGAACTGCAACACCTGAAGAACCTCGGTAAGACATCCGCACAATGGCTGCATGCAGTGGGCATCCATAGCGCGTCGGATTTGCGCCGCCTGGGGGCGGTGGATGCCTATCGAGCAGTGCGCACTCGCGGCTTTCGCGCCTCGAAAGTGCTGCTTTACGCCATCGAAGGCGCCTTGATGGACGTGCACTGGAACGATATCCCCGCCGAGCGCAAGGACGCCCTGAACAAGCAACTGGATGCTATTTCCTCACGCCACAAGAACTGATCCGGCAGGTCGCCATGTATCTACTGGGGGAGCAACCGGCATACGCCGACACCTTAATCAACCGCCTGCAAAGCATTCCGGCGCAATTACTCGCGGGTTTGCCGGCGGCGGGCGCCCCTCTATTGCTTGAGCCCACTGACGATCTCGCCCAGGCGCTACCCAGCGACCGGCTGTTCTTGCTGGAAGACGGCCAGGTCCAGGCCAGCATCGATCAGCGTCCACTCTTCTATTTGCACGAAGGCGACCTGCTCGGGCTGCGTCGAGGGCTGGAACAGCCTCACTGGCACCTCAGTTGCGACACGCCCCTGAAGCTGATCCCTTTTCTGCGCTCGGCGGTGTTCCAGCATGTGTATGCCGATGAGCAGCGTTCGGAGTTGTTCCTGCAGTACCTGATCGGCCAGACCGCCCTGCTGTCGGATGCCATCGCCCGCCTCAAGCAACCGGAGTTTCGCAGTAACAACAGCTTCAAGCGGGTCCTTGAGGGCGAGACACTGATCCACCAGGGCGACGTTGCCGATCACGTTTTCGTGATCATCGAGGGGCACGCCGAGGCGTTTGTCGACGGGCATAAAGTTGGCGAGGTCCCCAAGGACGAAATCTTCGGCGCCATGGCGGTGTTTACCGGGGAGAGACGCAGCGCCACCGTGATTGCCAGCCAGCCCAGCACCTTGATGCTGATCCCCAAGGAGCAATTTCTTAGCCTGACCCGAAACAATCCGCGTATCGCCCAGAGCCTGATTGAAAGCATGGCGCGCCGGATCGACCTGCTGAACAAGGAAGTCATCCGCCTCAACACCCAGCTGCAGGCGCGCTAAAACCCCGCCCCCGGCGCTTTCAAACACTTGTTTGATGAAAAATACAGAAAAGCCAAAATGCCGCATTGACTTAGAAATGAGAATCGTTATGATTATCACCACTGGTCGCGAGGCCAGTTGATAACCTGGAAGACCGGTGGTTCGGGCTCTCAGATTATCTCCTCATCAGGCTAATCACGGTTATTTGACCCGGCTCTTGCCGGGTCTTTTTTTGCCTGCAAAAAAGCACCTTGGGGGCCTTTACTGGCGCAGTTGTGCGCAATAGTCCTTGTCCGCCATCGGCGCGGTGTACCAGACGTAATCCGCCGTTGCCGGCATCACCTCAGCGCCCCGCTGGGCCAGCATCAGCACCACGGCGTCCCGGGGTGGTGGCAGATCCGCCAGGTGCACAGGCACACCGACATCCTTGCGCGCATGAAAGGCTCCGGCAAACAGCAGTGCCGGCGTTGGCGCATCCAGCAAACGCTGGGCCATGCGCCGGTCGCGCTGCTGTTGCACCGCCAGCATCGCCGGCAATTGCGACTCCGGCAGCAACCCGCAATGGGAGGTTCGCACCTGAGCCAACAACGCCTGCCTGACCGAAGGCGCATTCGCATGGGAGCCACTCAGGACCGGTGCCTTGGCGTAAATCCCACGGACCTCAAGACGATCGAGGTTGGCGGCCCACAACGGATAAGGCTGCACCAACGCAAAACTCACGATGGGGCCGTACAAGGACCAGTCCCACCCCGGTTGCCAGGCCAAAGCCTTGGGCAGGTCCGCCGGCAGCCCCTGCTTGGCCATAGCCTGGCGCAGCCCATCGACCTTGGGTTGCTGCTCAGGGGTGAGCATTTCCAGGAGCAAGCTGCCTTGGGGACGTCGGGCTGCCAGCGCCTGCAGCAGCCACAACTGCAGGCGATGGTGATCGGGGTGGTCGTGCTGTTCACCGACGATCACCCGCGGCGCAGCGGCAAGGCGTGCAATCAACTCATCAGGACTGAGACGCTGCCCCGTTTGCAGATCAACAATCTGTCCCGGCTCCTCAAGCTGGGGCAGCACCGGCAATGTGGGCCGGCTTTGACAGGCAAAAAGCAGCAACAGCACCGGCAATAGAAGTACGCGCATCGACGGGCTCCAGGTATCACGTCAGCGATCAATGATCAGGGGGTGCCCCCGTTCGGGATGCTCCTGCACCAGTACGTCCAGGCCAAACACGGCCTTCAGCGGTTCGGCGCGCAGTACATAGGCAGGAGCGTCCAGCGAGTAAGGGCGCCCATCCTGCAGCAACAACAGACGATCACAATAACGGGCGGCCAGGTTCAGGTCATGCAGGATCACCAGCACTGCGGCCCCACGATCGGCAAAGGCCCGAACAGCTTGCAAGGTCAGGTGCTGGTGCAAGGGGTCCAGGGCCGACGTCGGCTCGTCGAGCAACAGGGTCTGCCCCGCCTGACCCGGCCAGAGTTGCGCCAGCACCCTTGCCAGATGCACCCGCTGACGCTCGCCACCGGACAGCGCCAGGTAGCTGCGGCCCAGCAGATGAACTGCGTCAGTCGCCTGCAATGCGGCCACGACAATCTGCTCGTCACGTACTCGCCCGCTCTGGTAAGGCAAACGCCCCATGGCGACCACTTCCTCGACCCGAAAGGCAAAATCCAGGCTCGACGCCTGGGGCAGGACCGCCAAACGTTGCGCGCGCTCAGCCCCTTCCCATTGGGCCAAAGGCCGCTGGTCGAGCCAGACCTGGCCCTGATCCGCAGGCAACTCCGCGCTCAAGGCTCCCAACAGGGTGCTCTTGCCGGCGCCGTTGGGCCCGAGCACACCCAGGACCTCACCGGGGTGGAGTTGCAGGTCAATCCCCGCCAGGACGGTTTTCCGACCGCGGCGAATGTGCAGGTTTTCTGCCCGGAGCATCAGGGCGCCCTCGCAGCAACAGATACAGAAAGAACGGCGCCCCGATAAACGCGGTGATGATGCCGATTGGCAACTCAGCGGGCGCCAGGGCCAGGCGCGCCACCAGGTCTGCCAGCAACAGCAGGCTGGCCCCGGCCAGGATCGATGCCGGTAACAAGGTCCGATGATCCGGCCCGGCCAGCAGGCGCATCAGGTGCGGCACCACCAGCCCGATAAAACCGATCATTCCCGCCGCGGCCACCGCCGCTCCCACCCCAAGTGCGGTGCAAAACACCAGCTCGCGCTTCAGTTGCTCGACATTGACACCCAAATGCTTGGCTTCCGACTCGCCCAGCAACAAGGCATTCAAGGCCTTGGCCCGACGGGGCAACCACAGGGCCACAGCGCCGCTGACCAGCAACAGCGGCCACAAGCGCTGATAACTGGCGCCGTTGAGGCTGCCCAGGTTCCAGAAAGTCAGGGTGCGCAACGTGGCATCGTCCGCCAGGTAGGTGAACAGACCGACCGCCGAGCCCGCCAGCGCCGTGAGCGCGATCCCCGCCAGTAACATGGTGGCGACGTGGGTTTGACCGTTGCGCCGCCCCAGGCGATAGACCAGCGCCGTCACCAGCAAGCCGCCGAGAAACGCACACAACGACAGCAAATAGGGGCCGAACGCCTCCGGCAAACCGCCCATGAACGAGCCACCGACAATGGCCACGGCCGCCCCCAGGGCTGCACCACTGGAAACCCCCACCAGCCCAGGGTCGGCCAAGGGATTGCGAAACAGCCCTTGCATGGCCACCCCGGAGAGCGCCAGCACACCTCCCACCGCCAACCCCATCAGGGTTCGCGGCAGCCGGATCTGCCCGAGAATCAACTCAGCCTGCTCCAGCCCCTGCCCATCGATGGGCACGCCGAGCAAGCGCAGGGCGGCGCGCAGGGTATCCAGCAGCGGCAGGCTGACCGGCCCCAGGGCCAATGACAACCAAATCGCCACCAGGCATAGCAGGCCCAATCCCAGATACAGCCCGCGTGGCGCCAACTGATGACTCATTGCGTCGTGCTGGCCTGGGCTGGCTCAAGGGGATAAAACGCCGCGGACAGCGCCTTGATACTGTCCGGCAAGCGCGGCCCCAACCCACCCACCAACAAAGTCGGGTCGATCTCCAGGACTCGACCGGCTTTGGCAGCAGGCGTCGAGGCGAGGATTGGATTTTCCTTGAACAAGGCTGTGCGCGCCGCCTCCCCCGCCAGGCTGCGATCGGAGAACACCAGCACATCAGGCTGAAGACTGGCCAGGGACTCCACCGAGAACGGTTTGTAACCGGTGTGCGTGGCCAGGTTGCGACCGCCAGCCTGTTGCAGCAGCCAATCGGCCGCTGTGCCTTGGCCGGCAATCAATGGCTTGCCACCCGCATGCCCCAGCAACAGCAAGACGCCCGGAGCTGCGTGCCGAGTCTGGGCCGACGCGACCCAGGCCTGTTGTTGCTGCAATTGTTGCTGATAACCCTGGAACAGTTGCCCGGCCCGATCCTCAAGGGCCAACAGCCGCCCCAGGTGTTGCAGGTTCGCCTGCAGGGTCGGCAGGTCAGCCTGGGCGGAAAACAGCTCGACCTGAACCCCGGCACCGCGAATCTGCGAGAGCACCGGTGGCGGCCCCATTTCCTCGGTGCCCACCAGAATCTGCGGGCGCAGGCTCAACACCCCTTCCGCAGACAACTGACGCTGATAACCGATGCTCGGCAGTGCCTTGAGTGAGGACGGGTGCTGGCTGGTAGTATCCACCCCCACCAGCTTCGACTCGGCGCCCAGCGCACTGACCCACTCGGACAACGCACCGCCCGCGCTCACCCAGCGCTGCGGCGATGAATCGGCACTCGCACAATGGCTCGTCAACAGGGCAACACAGAACGCAATGGCGCTGGCACTTGGGCGCATAGAAAGCTTTCCTTGAATGAAGATGGGCCCACTGAAAAGCCGCGTTCGCTGTGACACAACCTTCAACCCAGGCATCAGAATCAGCGAGTGCCGCTATGGGGCGCGGCGGCCATTTGATAATTGTTTTCATTTGGCCGTCAAGGGCCGACATGTTTCCTCAAACCACCTGGTGATATTCACCACAACCCGAGCCTAGAGCCTGCGCACCAAGGACAGACATGAAGTTGCTTTGCCCCCCAGACCACCTGCCCGAAGGCTGCAGCCGAGGTTTTGAACTCGACGGCGTGAAGCTCTTCGCTGTGCGCCGCCAAAACCAGGTGTACGTGTACCTCAACCGTTGCCCCCATCGCGGGGTGGCCCTGGAGTGGCAAGCGAATCAATTCCTCGACGCCAGCGCCAGCCTGATCCAGTGCGCCACCCACGGCGCATTGTTCTTGATCGAAGACGGTGAGTGCGTCTCCGGCCCGTGCGCCGGGCAGGCCCTGAGCAGTCTTGAATGCCGTGAAGACCGCCAGGGAATCTGGGTCGAGCTTTAAACGTCGAGCAGCACCTCGAGCCGACGCTCGATGCAGACTTCCTCAGGCGTCAGGCGCACGCCATAAGCCAGCACTTCAACACCGGCGGCCACGGCTTCTCGCAGGGCGGCGGCATAACCCGGGTCGATCTCCACCGCCGGCCGCACCGCCTCGATGCCCGTCAGGTTGACGCAGTACAACTGCACCGCACGTACGCCCTCCCGGGCCAGAGAGGCCAGCTCACGCAAGTGCTTGGCGCCACGCTGGGTCACGGCATCCGGAAAGGCTGCAACCGCCGACTCCGCAAACCCGAGGGTGACGCTTTTGACTTCGACAAAGGCCGGGCCGTCGGGGAAGTCCAGGCGGAAATCAATACGGCTGTTTTCCTGGCCGTAAGGCACTTCTCGCTTGAGCCCGACAAACCCGTTGAGCTCGGTGATCAGACCAGCCCGCAGTGCCTCTTCGACCAAGGCATTGGCCCGCGCCGTGTTAACGCATGCCAGCCGGCCTTGCGGGGTTTCGCTGATTTCCCAGGTGCCCGGCAATTTGCGCTTGGGGTCATTGGAGCGGCTGAACCAGACCCGCCCGCCCTCGACCATGCAATTGAACATCGAGCCGGTGTTGGGGCAGTGAATGGTCAACAACTCACCGCTGGCGGTCTCGATATCCGCCAGGAAACGCTTGTAGCGACGCAACAAGCGCCCTTCTTCGAGAGGTGGATGGAAACGCATCAGCCTTGCCAGCTCCGCAAGCCACGGGCGATCCGCTCAACCGCTTCCTGCAGGCGCGGCAGGCTTTGGGTATAGGCAAAGCGCACATGGTGCCCGGCTTGGTGCCGGCCAAAGTCCAGGCCCGGCGTGAAGGCCAGGTGCTCGGTTTCCAGAAAATGCCGACAGAAGGCAAAAGCATCGCCGCCAAAGGCACTGATATCGGCATACAGGTAAAACGCGCCTTCAGGCTCCACGGCGATGCCGAACCCTAGCTCTCGCAGGGCCGGCAGTAGGAAATCACGACGACGACCGAATTCGGCCCGACGCTCTTCGAGAATACTCAGGGTGGCCGGCTCAAAGCAGGCCAGGGCCGCGTATTGGGCCATGCTCGGCGCGCTGATGTAGAGGTTCTGCGCCAACTTCTCCAGTTCGCCCACTGCTTCCGGTGGCGCCACCAGCCAACCAAGGCGCCAACCGGTCATGCCGAAATATTTTGAGAAACTATTAAGGACAAAGGCACTGTCATCGACTTCCAGCACGCTGGCCGCATCGGTGCCGTAAGTCAGGCCGTGGTAGATCTCGTCCACCACCAAATGACCGTTGCGCGCCTTGATGGCGGCGGACAAGCCGGCCAGCTCATCGCGGGTCAGGATGGTCCCGGTCGGGTTCGCGGGAGACGCGACCAAGGCACCCACGCTGTCCTGGTCCCAGTAGCGCGCGACCAAGTCCGGGGTCAGTTGATAACGCACATCGGGGCCCACCGGCACCAGTTGTGCCGCCCCTTCCACCAGGCGCAGGAAGTGCCGATTGCAGGGGTAGCCCGGGTCCGCCAGCAGCCAGTGTTTGCCCGGGTCCACCAGCAGGCTGCTGGCCAGCAGCAGCGCACCGGAACCGCCCGGGGTGATCAGAATTCGCTCAGGGTCGATGTCCAGGCCGTAGCGTTGCTGATAGAAGCCCGAGATCGCCGTGCGCAGTTCGGGAATCCCGCGGGCCGCGGTGTAACGGGTCTTGCCCGCCGTCAGCGCAGCCTGGCCAGCCTGGATGATCGGCTCGGCGGTGGTGAAGTCCGGCTCGCCGATCTCCAGGTGGATCACGTCATGACCCGCCGCCTGCAATTCATTGGCGCGGGCCAGCAAGGCCATGACATGGAACGGTTCGATAGCGCGGCTGCGCGCACTGTAGGGCAGAGCCATTAGCCTTCCTTACATTGAGGGAGCAAAACACCGATTCTACCCACCCCATGGAACTCCCGAGAACCAAAAGCAATCAGAGCCCTCGGTTTGCTGGAGCTGAGGAACCTCAACACCTGGCTCAAGTTTGACTAAAATCAACGTTTGATCAGACCCATCAACTTATCGGATCGGCCTTTGCCCGTTTTCCCGGGCCACGGCAGGCGCAGGCTCGACAACCGGGAGTAGCGCGCTCGGATTTGATCTGGTAAGTTCGCCCGCTTGCAGCCGCAGGGCCGGCAAGTGTCGGAGATGGAGCAATCCTGCGCAATGGATTACAAGAGTAGAGGCGGTCCATTCATGCCCACCCAAGCAAAGCAACAGAATCAATCGATCAGCGGTTTCGAACCTTATGTTGAAACGGCAGGCGAAGAGTACATGGGCAAACCCATGCGCGAGCACTTCACCAAGATCCTGAACAAGTGGAAACAGGACTTGATGCAGGAAGTCGACCGCACTGTTGACCACATGAAAGACGAAGCAGCCAACTTTCCCGACCCGGCCGACCGTGCCAGCCAGGAAGAAGAGTTCAGCCTTGAGCTGCGTGCCCGCGACCGCGAGCGCAAGTTGATCAAGAAGATCGACAAGACCCTGCAATTGATCGAAGACGAAGAATACGGCTGGTGCGAATCCTGTGGCGTCGAGATCGGCATCCGCCGTCTGGAAGCCCGTCCTACCGCCGACATGTGCGTCGACTGCAAGACCTTGGCGGAAATCAAGGAAAAACAAGTCGGCAAGTAATCGCCGCCTTGAACACAGAACGGAGCGTGAAAACGCTCCGTTTTTGTTTCTGCCATCCTTGCCTTCCCCTGCTGGAGCAAGCTTGCCCGCCACGGCAATCCCCCCGACACGCTTGTCACGCCGGGGCCAGACCCCATAGCATCCGCCCCCATGACTGCCTCCACATCACCTTCGTACATCGGGCGCTTCGCCCCCACGCCCAGCGGCCACTTGCATTTCGGCTCCCTGGTGGCGGCCCTTGCGTCCTACCTCGATGCCCGCGCCGTGGGCGGCCGCTGGCTGTTGCGCATGGAAGACCTCGACCCGCCCCGGGAAGAACCCGGTGCCCAGGCGGCGATCCTCAATGCCCTGGAACGCTACGGTTTTGAGTGGGACGGCGAGATGGTCCGCCAGAGCGAACGCCACGACGCTTACGCCGAGGTGCTCAATCGCCTGTTCAACCACGGCCTGGCCTACGCGTGTACCTGTTCGCGCAAACAACTGGAGCCCTACCAGGGCATCTACCCAGGGCTGTGCCGCAACCTCGGGCACGCTCAGGACGGCGCGGCGATCCGCCTGCGGGTACCGGAACTCGATTACCACTTCCAGGACCGGGTCCAGGGCGAGTACCGCCAACACCTGGGCCGGGAAGTCGGGGACTTCGTGATTCGCCGTCGCGATGGCCTCTATGCTTATCAATTGGCGGTGGTGCTGGATGACGCCTGGCAAGGTGTTACCGATATCGTGCGCGGGGCCGACCTGCTCGACTCCACGCCCCGCCAGCTGTACCTGCAAGAGCTGCTGGGGTTGCCGCAACCGCGCTACCTGCACCTGCCGCTGATTACCCAGCCGGATGGCAACAAACTGGGCAAGTCCTACCGCTCGCCGCCGCTGGCGCAAGACCAAGCCACCCCACTGTTACTCAGGGCCCTGCGCGCCCTTGGGCAAAACCCGGGCCCCGAGCTGGAGGGCGCCAACCCTCGGGAAGTCCTCGGTTGGGGCATCGCCCATTGGGCCCCCACGCAGATTCCACGCACACTGAGCATCCCCGAAGCGCAAATACGCTGACGCCCCTTGCAGCTTGGCGCCCATCCGTTACCATCGCCGCACGTTTTCGGGCACGCACACAATAAAGAGAGGCCGAGATGTACATCTATCGCTTGGTCCTGCTCCTGGTAGTGGGGATCTATCTGTTTTCCCCCGCCATCATGGATTGGTGGATCGATGCTACAGGCGCCTGGTATCGCCCGTATCTGCTCTGGCTGATTCTGATCGTCGTGACCTTTATCCTGCAGAGCCAAAAAGATGCCGATGAGCTTTAGCCTGACCCAGATGATCCTGATCAGCGCCGCCTACTTGCTGGTGCTGTTCGGGGTGGCCTGGATCAGCGAACGCGGCATGATCCCGCGCTCGATCATTCGCCACCCGCTGACCTACACCCTGTCGCTGGGGGTCTATGCCAGCGCCTGGGCCTTCTACGGCACGGTGGGCCTGGCCTATCAATACGGCTACGGCTTCCTCTCCAGCTACCTCGGGGTCTCCGGGGCCTTTCTGCTGGCGCCAGTGCTGCTCTACCCGATCCTCAAGATCACCCGCACCTACCAGCTGTCATCCCTGGCCGACCTGTTCGCCTTCCGCTTTCGCAGCACCTGGGCCGGTGCCCTGACCACTATCTTCATGTTGGTGGGGGTCTTGCCGTTGTTGGCCTTGCAGATCCAGGCGGTGGCCGACTCCATCAGCATCCTGACCCATGAACCAGTGCAGCACCGGGTGGCCTTGAGCTTTTGCGCGCTGATCACCCTGTTCACTATCTTCTTCGGCTCACGGCATATCGCCACCCGGGAAAAGCACGAAGGCCTGGTCTTTGCCATTGCCTTCGAATCGGTGATCAAGCTGATCGCCATCGGCGGTGTCGGCCTCTATGCCTTGTATGGCGTCTTCGACGGCCCGCAACAGCTGGAACTGTGGCTGCTGCAAAACCAGACGGCCCTCGCCGCCCTGCACACGCCGTTGCAGGAAGGTCCGTGGCGCACCCTGCTGCTGGTGTTCTTCGCCTCGGCGATCGTGATGCCGCACATGTATCACATGACCTTCACCGAAAACCTCAACCCCCGCGCCCTGGTCAGCGCCAGTTGGGGGCTGCCGTTGTTCCTGCTGCTGATGAGCCTGGCGGTGCCGCTGATTCTCTGGGCCGGGCTGAAGCTGGGCGCCACCACCAACCCCGAATACTTCACCCTCGGCATCGGCATTGCCGCCAACAGCAAGGCCCTGGCGTTGCTGGCCTATGTCGGCGGCCTGTCGGCGGCCAGCGGCTTGATCATCGTCACCACCCTGGCCTTGTCGGGCATGGCCCTCAACCACCTGGTGCTGCCGCTGTACCAGCCGCCGGCAGAGGGCAACATCTATCGCTGGCTGAAGTGGACCCGCCGCGCGCTGATCGTCGCCATCATCATGGCCGGCTATGGCTTTTACCTGTTGCTGGGGGCCGAGCAGGACTTGGCCAACCTGGGCATCGTCGCCTTCGTCGCCACCCTGCAGTTCCTTCCGGGTGTGCTTTCGGTGCTCTACTGGCCGACCGCCAACCGCCGGGGTTTTATCGCCGGTTTGCTGGCGGGGGTGCTGGTCTGGCTGGTGACCATGCTGCTGCCGCTGATAGGTAACCTGCAGGGCTTCTATATTCCCCTGCTGAACATGATCTACGTGCTCGACGACACCAGTTGGCACATGGCGGCCATCGCCTCGCTGGCGGCCAACGTGCTGATGTTCACCCTGATCTCGCTGTTCACCAACGCCAGTGCCGAGGAAGCCAGTGCTGCCGAAGCCTGCGCGGTGGACAACGTGCGCCGGCCACAACGCCGGGAACTGCATGCGGCGTCACCTCAAGAGTTCGCCACCCAGTTGGCCAAGCCCCTGGGTGCCAAGGCTGCGCAAAAAGAAGTCGAGCAGGCGCTGCGCGACCTGTACCTGCCCTTCGACGAACGCCGGCCTTATGCCTTGCGCCGCCTGCGTGACCGTATCGAGGCCAACCTCTCAGGGCTGATGGGCCCGAGCGTCGCCCAGGACATGGTGGAAACCTTCCTGCCTTATAAGGCAGGCGGCGAAAACTACGTCACCGAGGACATCCACTTCATCGAAAGCCGGCTGGAGGACTACCACTCGCGCCTCACCGGCCTGGCCGCAGAACTCGACGCCCTGCGCCGCTACCACCGGCAAACCCTGCAGGAACTGCCCATGGGCGTCTGTTCCCTGGCCAAGGACCAGGAAATCCTCATGTGGAACAAAGCCATGGAGGAGCTGACCGGGATCCCGGCCCAGCACGTGGTCGGCTCGCGCCTGATCACCATCGCCAACCCCTGGAAAGAACTGTTGCAAGGTTTTATCAACCTGCCCGATGAACACTTGCACAAGCAGCACTTGGCCCTCGACGGCCAGACCCGCTGGCTGAACCTGCACAAAGCTGCGATCGACGAGCCCCTGGCACCGGGTAACAGCGGCCTGGTACTGCTGGTGGAAGACCTCACCGAAACCCAGATGCTCGAAGACAAACTGGTGCACTCCGAACGCCTGGCGAGCATTGGCCGCCTGGCCGCCGGGGTGGCCCACGAAATCGGCAACCCGGTGACCGGCATTGCCTGCCTGGCGCAAAACCTGCGGGAAGAGCGCGAGGACGACGGCGAACTCACCGAAATCAGCGGGCAGATCCTCGAGCAGACCAAGCGCATATCCCGCATCGTTCAGTCGCTGATGAGCTTCGCCCATGCCGGCAGCCATCAACACAATGACGAAGCGGTGTGCCTGGCCGAGGTCGCCCAAGATGCCATTGGTCTGCTGGCCCTGAACCGGCGCAATTTTGAAGTGCAGTTTTTCAACCTGTGCGATCCCGACCACTGGGTCGATGGTGATCCGCAACGGCTCGCCCAGGTGCTGATCAACTTGTTGTCCAACGCTCGCGACGCCTCACCGGCGGGCAGCGCGGTACGGGTCAAGAGCGAGGCTTTCGAACACACGGTCGACCTGATTGTGGAGGACGAAGGCAGTGGCATTCCGAAGAACATCATGGACCGATTGTTCGAACCCTTCTTCACCACCAAGGACCCTGGCGAAGGCACCGGACTGGGCCTTGCACTGGTCTATTCCATCGTTGAAGAGCATTATGGACAAATCACCATCGACAGCCCGGCTGATCCACACAGCCAACGCGGCACCCGTATTCGGGTGACCTTACCGCGTCATGTCGAAGCGACGTCCGCTGTGAACTGAGACCGTCGAGAGAATTGAATCAATGCCGCATATTCTGATCGTCGAAGACGAAACCATCATCCGCTCTGCCTTGCGTCGCCTGCTGGAGCGTAACCAGTATCAAGTGAGCGAAGCCGGCTCGGTGCAGGAAGCACAGGAGCGCTTCAGCATCCCCACCTTCGACCTGATTGTCAGTGACCTGCGTCTTCCCGGTGCCCCCGGCACCGAGCTGATCAAACTCGGCGAAGGCACGCCGGTGCTGATCATGACCAGCTATGCCAGCCTGCGCTCGGCCGTGGACTCGATGAAAATGGGCGCGGTGGATTACATCGCCAAGCCGTTCGACCACGACGAGATGCTCCAGGCCGTAGCGCGCATCCTGCGTGACCGGCAAAGCGCCGAGAGCAATCCGGCCGAACGCCCGGCAGGCAAGGCCGCCAACACCGCCGACAAGGCCGGTGCCAACAACAGCAACGGCGAGATCGGCATCATCGGCTCCTGCCCACCGATGCAGGACCTGTACAGCAAGATCCGAAAAGTGGCGCCCACCGACTCCAATGTGCTGATCCAGGGCGAGTCGGGCACCGGGAAGGAACTGGTGGCTCGCGCCCTGCACAACCTGTCCAAACGCGCCAAGGCACCGATGATTTCGGTGAACTGCGCGGCCATTCCGGAAACCCTGATCGAGTCCGAACTGTTCGGCCATGAAAAAGGCGCGTTTACCGGTGCCAGTGCCGGCCGCGCCGGCTTGGTCGAAGCGGCGGACGGCGGCACCCTGTTCCTCGATGAAATCGGCGAACTGCCCCTGGAAGCCCAGGCCCGCCTGCTGCGGGTGCTGCAGGAAGGCGAAATTCGTCGGGTGGGCTCGGTGCAGTCGCAGAAAGTCGACGTGCGCCTGATTGCGGCAACTCACCGGGACTTGAAGAGCCTGTCGAAGATCGGCCAGTTCCGCGAAGACCTTTTTTACCGGCTGCATGTGATCGCCTTGAAACTGCCAGCCCTGCGTGAGCGCGGCGCCGACGTCAACGAGATCGCCAATGCCTTCCTTGCACGCCAAAGTGCTCGCGTAGGCCGTACCGACCTGAAATTTGCGGCCGATGCCGAACAGGCGATCCGCCACTACTCCTGGCCCGGTAACGTGCGCGAACTGGAGAACGCGGTGGAGCGTGCGGTCATCCTGTGCGAAAGCCCGGAAATCTCCGCCGACTTGCTGGGCATCGACATCGAGCTGAGCGATCTGGAGGACGAGGAGTTCATCGGCCTGGCACCGCAAGCCGGTAACACCAGCCACGAACCCACCGAAGACCTGTCCCTGGAAGACTACTTCCAGCACTTCGTCCTTGAGCATCAGGACCACATGACCGAGACCGAGCTGGCGCGCAAACTAGGCGTCAGCCGCAAGTGCCTGTGGGAACGACGTCAGCGCCTGGGCATTCCACGGCGCAAGACCGGGGTGGCCAGCGAAAGCTGAATGGGGGCTGTCCGGAGTGTGGGTAACACTCGATTTTTTGCAAAAAACTGTTACCCACAACATTCCACGTAACAAAAGCCGGGGCTAAAGGTAACGAAGCCCCGGTTTTTTTTGCCCTGCAAAACACCCCCTCTTAGCCCTAACCCCTTGTTTTACTGGGCTTTGAAAAAGTTGGCACGGCATCTGCTATATGCTTAGTACAAAAACAATAACAAGCAATGCACAAGACAATAAAAATAAGACGAATCGACTCACGCACAATAAAAACAACACGGCGGAGGCGCAGCTAACTGATTCTTTTGGAGAGGCGTTGTACTTGGGGCTAGCCCCACAACCAGGCCGAGAACAACAAAAACTGTCCTAAGACAGAGCCTGAACTGGTTGGATCGATAGATCATTGCAACACAGCGATCAAAGCAATCCGTTTGCTCTTGGCTCCCGATTGGGAGGGTCACTTCGGGTTAACCGGGTGACAAGGGCGTTTAACAAAAACAAGAAGCCCGAAACCAATAATAAAAATAGAGCACGCAACTACTTCTGGGGGAGCTTCGGCTCCCCTTGTAGTTTCCGTGATTCACGCAATTCACCCCCATAAGCTCTGAACGCCAGGTAACACGGCCCTTTCAGACGCCCCGCACAACTCGCCGCAGCTTCCTACACCATCCTCTGACTAAATGCTAGAATCCCCGCCCATCATGCGGTCATTCTTCGTTTTGGCCGAACATTCCTTCAAACAGTGCATCCCATGCTGAAGAAGTTGTTCCAGTCATTCCGTTCTCCCTTGCGTCGTACGCAACACCAACGCAGCACGCCTGAAGTGCTTAATAGCAGCCAACATTCGCTGCAGCGCGCCCAGTTCAGCCGTTATGCGGTGAATATCGTCGAGCGCCTGCAGAACGCCGGCTACCAGGCCTACCTGGTCGGCGGTTGCGTGCGCGACATGCTGCTCAATATCACCCCCAAGGATTTCGACGTCGCCACCAGCGCCACGCCGGAGCAAGTGCGGGCCGAGTTTCGTAACGCGCGCATCATCGGTCGCCGTTTCAAACTGGTGCACATCCACTTTGGTCGAGAAATCATCGAAGTCGCGACCTTCCGCGCCAATCACCCGCAGAACGAAGACGAGGAGGACAGCAACCAGTCCTCGCGCAACGAGAGCGGGCGCATTCTGCGGGACAACGTCTACGGTACCCTCGAAGAGGACGCCCAGCGCCGCGACTTCACCATCAACGCCCTGTACTACGACCCGGTCAGCGAGCGCATTCTCGACTACGCCAACGGCGTGCACGACATCCGCAATCATCTGGTGCGCCTGATTGGCGACCCACGTCAGCGTTACCAGGAAGACCCGGTGCGCATGCTGCGAGCCGTGCGTTTCGCCGCCAAGCTGGATTTCGGCATCGAGAAACACACCGCCACGCCGATTCGTGAACTGGCGCCCATGCTGCGGGAGATTCCTTCGGCGCGCCTGTTCGAAGAAGTTCTGAAGCTGTTCCTTTCGGGGCATGCCGCCGACACCTTCGAAATGCTGGTGGACCTGCAACTGTTCGACCCGCTGTTCCCGGCCAGTGCCGAGGCGCTGGAGCACAACCCGACGTACACCCACACCCTGATCAGCGAAGCCCTGGCCAACACCGACCTGCGCATCAAGCAGAACAAACCGGTAACACCGGCCTTCCTGTTCGCCGCCCTGCTCTGGCCCGCCCTGCCGACTCGCGTACTGCGCCTGCAGGAACGCGGCATGCCGCCGATACCGGCCATGCAGGAAGCGGCTCACGAGCTGATCGCCGAGCAATGCCAACGCATCGCCATCCCCAAGCGCTTTACCATGCCGATCCGCGAGATCTGGGACATGCAGGAGCGCCTGCCGCGGCGCAGCGGCAAACGGGCCGACCAGTTGCTGGACAACCCGCGTTTCCGCGCTGGCTACGACTTCCTGCTGCTGCGCGAAAGCGCCGGCGAGCAGACCGACGGCCTGGGTGAATGGTGGACCGACTACCAGGACGCCAACGAAGCCGGGCGCCGGGACATGATCCGCGACCTCAGCGGCAAGGACGAAGGCGCCAGCGGCGCACCGCGTAAGCGTCGCCGCAGCAGTGGCAGCAAACGCAAACGTGCCGCCGGCACCCCGGGTGCATCGGGCGAATAAGTGATGGAACGCATCTACATCGGCATGGGCAGCAACCTGGCGGCCCCGGAAGCACAACTGCGCAGCGCGATCGACGCGCTGGCGCAGTTGCCGCAAAGCCGATTGGTCGGGACCTCAGCCTTTTATCAAAGCGACTCCCTGCTGCCTGGCCAGCCTCGCTACACCAATGCGGTGGCGGCCCTGGACAGCGACCTCGCGCCCCTGGCACTGCTCGATGCGCTGCAAGCCATCGAAAACGATCAAGGCCGCGAGCGCCTTGAACGCTGGGGACCGCGAACCCTCGACCTGGACATCTTGCTGTTTGGCGATCGTCTGATCGACGAACCCCGCCTCAAGGTCCCCCACTACCATATGCAGCGCGCGCCTTCGTCCTCTATCCCCTGGCGGAGCTGGCCCCGGAAAACCTGCAACTGCCCGATGGCCGCCACCTCAAGGATTTGCTTGCCGCCTGCCCATTTGTCGGCCTGGAACGCCTCGCCTGAAAGCTGAATCGCATCAGTAACGGCGGTAACACCCACGGCGTAACAAGGCGGTAACACATCTAATTGACTTCCCGAGTTCTCCTCACGACTATAGGCGTCCCGTTGCCGCCGTCATGGCGTTACAGGGCGCAATTCAAGCTATGTGTAGGCGTAGCAACCCCAGGGAAGAACCGGCATCCACAGCTGCATAAGGGCGGTGGCACCCGCTGTTTACAGCTGCGCCGAGCACCGGGTCAGGTGCACGCAGCGCAGGCCGAACGCCTGCCATTGAGGCACATCGCTTGAAACCAGGCTCTATAAGCACGACACAAGACCGTGCGCCTGAATAACGAAGAATCACGCGCGTTACTCGCAGTAGTTTCCAAAGCGCCTGAATGAGGACCCCTTTTCATGCCAGACATCACTCTGACCACCCTGCAAAGCCTCAAGCAGAAAGGTGAAAAGATCACCATGCTGACCTGCTATGACGCGACCTTCGCCCACACCAGCTGCCAGGCTGGCGTCGAAGTCCTGCTAGTGGGCGACTCCCTGGGCATGGTCCTGCAGGGGCACGACAGCACCCTGCCAGTGACCACTGCCGACATGGCCTACCACGTGGCGGCGGTGAAACGCGGCAACCAGGGTGCCCTGATCCTCGCGGACCTGCCCTTCATGGCCTACGCCACCACCGAACAAGCGCTGAACAACAGCGCCCAGCTGATGCAGGCCGGTGCGCACATGGTCAAGGTCGAAGGTGCCGTGTGGTTGGCGGAGTCGATTCGCCTGTTGGCCGAGCGCGGTGTTCCGGTGTGCGCCCACATGGGCCTGACCCCACAAGCGGTGAACATCCTCGGCGGCTACAAGGTCCAGGGGCGCAATGAAAACCAGGCGCGGCAGATGCGCGCTGACGCCATTGCACTGGAACAGGCCGGCGCAGCCATGCTCCTGCTGGAATGCGTACCCAGCGAGCTGGCAGCAGAAATCACCCAAGCGGTGAAAATCCCGGTGATCGGTATCGGTGCCGGCAGTGCCACCGACGGCCAGGTGCTGGTCATGCACGACATGCTGGGGCTGTCCCTCACCGGTCGTGCGCCAAAATTCGTGAAGAACTTCATGGAAGGCAAAGACAGTATTCAAGCCGCGTTCAGCGCGTATGTCGCTGAAGTCAAAGCCGGGACCTTCCCAGGCGTCGAGCACGGGTTTTCCGCATGAACACTGTAAAAACCGTGCGCGAACTGCGCGCAGCTGTTGCCCGTGCGCGCAATGAAGGCAAACGCATCGGCTTCGTGCCCACCATGGGCAATTTGCACAGCGGCCACGCGGCGCTGGTGGCCAAGGCCGCCCAGCGTGTGGACTTCGTGGTCGCGAGCATCTTCGTCAACCCGCTGCAATTCGGCGCTGGCGAAGACTTGGACAAATATCCGCGCACCTTGCTTGCCGACCAGGAAAAGCTGCTGGAGGCCGGCTGCCATTTGCTGTTCGCCCCCAGCGTTGAAGAGATGTACCCCGATGGCATGGCCGGGCAGACCCGGGTCAGCGTGCCCCAGCTCTCCGAAGGCCTGTGCGGCGCCAGCCGTCCAGGGCACTTTGAAGGCGTGGCCACGGTGGTCAGCAAGCTGTTCAACATGGTCCAGCCGGACCTCGCTGTCTTCGGCCAGAAGGACTTCCAGCAACTGGCGGTCATCCGCGCCCTGGCCCACGACCTGAACCTGCCGATCCAGATCATTGGCGAGCCCACCGTGCGTGCTGCCGACGGCCTGGCCCTGTCATCACGCAACGGTTACCTCAACGAAGAACAGCGGGCCATCGCCCCGGCCTTGTATCGCAGCCTGAGCCAGATCGCCCAGGCCATTCGCGACGGCGAGCGGGACTACCCGAAGCTCTTGGCCGAACAGCAGCAACAACTCGAAGCCCAAGGGTTCCGTCGGGACTACCTGGAAATTCGCCAGGCCATGAACCTGCGTCCAGCCACTGCCGATGATCGCGACCTGGTGATTCTGGTGGCCGCCTACCTGGGCGCCACACGACTGATCGACAACCTGCACCTGAACCTCGACACACCGGCGTAAACGCCGGATTGCCCGGCGTCACACCTTCGGGCAAACTGCCGCCCGCCGGGGCCTGCAGCCACAACTGCCAGGCCCCGTTCAAGGATCTGCCCCGGGAACACTCAGGCACGCCATCAGGCTCAACTTCAAGCCGCGCATCTGCACAGGACGCCCGGCAACGAACTGAGCCACACCAGCCGCACGCTTGCTATTCAGTTGGCCTGAGCCCTTTCCCCGATTTCTTCATCCGCAAACCCGCCTGGAGCTCTGGAAGCCTGCACCGGTATAAAAAAGTACCGGCCAGCGGTCAGACAAAGCCAAGACAGATCGGCACGCGGGAGTTACTGTAATCGCCCTGCGTGATGAATCGTGTCAGCGCAGGGTTGACCGAACCTGGACCCTGCCCCCACGCAGGACGTTCCGGGCTATTCAGTGTCCAAAAGGCAGTTCAAGCAAAAGGAAAACCGCAGCGATGGCGTACTACCGCACTCCTCACGACGTTACCGCTCTGCCCGCCTGGCAAGCGTTGAATGACCACCGCCAAGCCATGCAGGATTTCAGCATGCGCGAGGCCTTTAATGCCGACCCACAGCGCTTTCATCACTTCAGCCTGAGCAGCTGTGGGCTATTTCTGGATTACTCGAAAAACCTGATCAGCAGCGAAACCCGCGACCTGCTGGTGGGCCTGGCCGACGAAGTCGGCCTGAAGGATGCGATCAAGGCACTGTTTTCCGGCGAGACCGTGAACTCCTCCGAAGGGCGTCCGGCCCTGCACACCGCGCTGCGCCGTCCAGTGGGCGACAAGCTGTCGGTCAACGGCGTCAACGTGATGCCCGAAGTGCACAAGGTACTGAACCAGATCACCGAGCTGGTCGGCCGCATCCACGACGGCCTGTGGCGCGGCTACAGCGAAAAACCGATCACCGACGTGGTGAACATCGGCATCGGCGGCTCCTTCCTGGGCCCGGAACTGGTGTCCGAGGCACTGCTGTCCTACGCCCACAAAGGCGTGCGCTGCCACTACCTGGCGAACATCGACGGCAGTGAGTTCCATGAGTTGTCGGCGAAGATTCGTGCTGAAACCACCTTGTTCATCGTCTCGTCCAAGTCCTTCAATACCCTGGAAACCCTGAAGAACGCCCAGGCAGCCCGGGCTTGGTACCTGGCCCAGGGCGGTTCAGAAGCCGAGCTGTACCGGCACTTCATCGCCGTTTCCAGCAACAATGCGGCGGCAGTGGCTTTCGGCATTCGCGAAGAGAACATCTTCCCGATGTGGGACTGGGTCGGCGGGCGCTACTCGCTGTGGTCGGCCATCGGCCTGCCTATCGCTCTGGCCATCGGCATGTCCAACTTCAAGGAGCTGCTGTCCGGCGCCTACACCATGGACCAGCATTTCCAGAGCGCTCCGTTCGAACAGAACATGCCGGTGCTGCTGGCCCTGCTTGGCGTGTGGTACGGCAACTTCTGGGGCTCCCAGGCCCACGCGATCCTGCCGTACGACCACTACCTGCGTAACATCACCAAGCACCTGCAGCAGTTGGACATGGAATCCAACGGCAAGAGCGTACGCCAGGACGGTACGCCCGTGTCCACCGACACCGGTCCGGTGATCTGGGGCGGCGTCGGCTGCAACGGCCAGCACGCTTACCACCAGTTGCTGCACCAAGGCACCCAATTGATCCCGGCCGACTTCATCGTGCCGATCGTCAGCTTCAACCCGGTGGCCGATCACCATCAATGGCTGTACGCCAACTGCCTGTCGCAAAGCCAGGCGCTGATGCTCGGCAAGACCCGCGCCGAGGCCGAAGCCGAGCTGCGTGAAAAAGGCCTCAGCGAAGACGAAGTGCAGAAACTTGCACCGCACAAGGTGATCCCGGGCAACCGTCCGAGCAACACCCTGGTGGTCGAGCGCATCAGCCCGCGGCGCCTGGGCGCGCTGGTGGCGATGTACGAACACAAAGTCTTCGTACAGAGCGTGATCTGGGGCATCAACGCCTTCGACCAGTGGGGCGTGGAGCTGGGCAAGGAACTGGGCAAGGGCGTCTACAGCCGCCTCACCGGCAGCGAAGAAACCCCGGCCGAAGATGCTTCCACCCAAGGCTTGATCAACTACTTCCGCGGTCGCCACCGCGGCTGATCCGCGCTTTACCTTTGCAGGGGCCGGCCAGCCGGCCCCTGCAACCCTCCCCCTTGAACCTTGCCCGCCTTTCTGCGCACCCTTATGCCTTGTCGTAAAACAAGAATAAGGATCCGTCATGTTCGATATCAGCCGTTATCCACACGCCGATGCCGTCCGCCAGGCGGCACAACTCAGCCAAGACGACTACCAAAGCCTCTACCGCCAGTCGATTGAGCAGCCCGACACCTTCTGGGCCGAACAGGCCAAGCGCTTCCTGCGTTGGAGCACACCCTGGACTCAGGTCCACAGCCACGACATGCGCACCGGTGCCGCCAGTTGGTTCAGCGGTGGTCAACTCAACGTCAGCGACAACTGCATCGACCGTCACCTGGAAAAACGCGGCGATCAGGCCGCGATCATCTGGGAGGGTGACAACCCAAACGACTCCCAGCGCATTACGTACCGAGAACTGCACCAACGGGTCTGCCGCCTGGCCAACGTACTGAAAAGCCGTGGCGTGAAGAAAGGCGACCGCGTATGCATCTACATGCCGATGATTCCCGAAGCGGCCTACGCCATGCTCGCCTGCACCCGTATCGGCGCGGTGCACTCAGTGGTCTTTGGTGGCTTCTCGCCCGAAGCCCTGCGTGACCGGATTCGCGACGCCGATTGCCGGACCGTGATCACCGCTGATGAAGGCGTGCGCGGAGGCAAGTTCGTGCCCTTGAAGAACAACGTCGACAAAGCCCTGCTCAGTTGCCCGGATGTCAGCAGCGTGGTGGTGGTCGCACGGACCAACAACCCCGTGGACTGGGTGCAGGGCCGCGACCTGTGGTACCAACAGGCAGTCAACGACGCCAGCGACCAATGCCCCGCCGAGCCGATGGACGCCGAAGACCCGCTGTTTATCCTCTATACCTCCGGCAGCACCGGCAAACCCAAGGGCGTACTGCACAGCACCGGCGGTTACCTGCTGCAAGCAGCCATGACCTTCAAGTACGTGCTGGACTACCGCGACGGCGAAGTCTTCTGGTGCACCGCCGACGTTGGCTGGGTCACCGGGCACAGCTACATTCTGTACGGCCCCCTGGCCAATGGCGCCACCACCCTGATGTTCGAAGGCGTGCCCAGCTACCCCAGCAGTTCGCGCTTCTGGGAAGTGGTGGACAAGCACCAAGTCAATATTTTCTACACCGCGCCCACCGCCTTGCGTGCGCTGATGCGTGAAGGCTCCGGGCCGCTGGAAAAAACCTCGCGCAGCAGCCTGCGCCTGCTGGGCAGTGTCGGCGAGCCGATCAACCCGGAAGCCTGGGAGTGGTACTTCAATGCCGTCGGCCAGCAGCGCTGCCCGATCGTCGATACCTGGTGGCAGACCGAGACCGGCGGCATCATGCTCAGCCCCCTGGTCAGCAGCACCCGGATCAAACCCGGTTGCGCCTCAACCCCGATGTTCGGCGTACAACCGGTGCTGCTCAACGACCAGGGCCAGGAAATCCAGGGCGCCGGCAGCGGCATCCTGGCGATCAAGGCCAGTTGGCCGGCGCAGATCCGCAGCGTCTACGGCGACCCGAAACGCATGGTCGAAACCTACTTCGCCCCCTACCCCGGCTACTACTTCACCGGCGACGGCGCCCGCCGCGATGAGGATGGGGACTACTGGATCACCGGGCGTATTGACGACGTGATCAACGTGTCCGGGCACCGCATCGGTACCGCAGAAGTGGAAAGCGCCCTGGTGCTGCACGACAACATCGCCGAGGCGGCGGTGGTGGGCTACCCCCATGACGTCAAGGGCCAAGGCATCTATGCCTTTGTCACACCGATGCAGGGCGTTGAACCCGACGAGGCACTGAAGAAGGAACTGCTGGCACTGGTCAGCCGGGAAATCGGCAGCTTCGCCAAACCGGACCTGATCCAGTGGGCTCCGGCCCTGCCAAAAACCCGTTCGGGCAAAATTATGCGGCGCATCCTGCGCAAGATCGCCTGTAACGAACTCGATACCCTGGGTGACACCTCGACCCTGGCCGACCCGAGCGTGGTCGACGGGCTGATCGACAAACGCCTGAACGCCTGATCTGATGGCGGCGCGGTGCAAGCCGCGCCTACTTTTCCAGCCACGCATCGAACCCTTATGGAATTCATCCGCAGTCGCATCGAACACCAGGTGATGAGTTTGTCCGGCCTGTCACTGGGCCAACTTGACCTCGAAAACCCCAAGGGCGACCCCGGCCTGTTCGGCCCGGACTCGGTCAGTTGGCAGGTGCATGGCGACTTCAGCAGCATGTTGATCGGTGGCATCAGTGCCCTGCTGATGCAGGCCTTGCACCCGCTGGCCCTGGCCGGTGTCTGGGACCACTCGAACTTTCGCCAGGACATGCTCGGGCGCCTGCGCCGTACCGGCCAGTTCATTTCCGGCACCACCTTTGGTTCGCGCCAGGACGCCGAATGGCTGATCGACAAGGTGCGCACCATTCACTTGCGCATCGTCGGCACGGCCCCCGATGGCCGGCCCTACGCGGCCAGCGATCCGGACTTGCTGACCTGGGTGCATGTCGCCGAAGTCAGCAGTTTTCTTGCCGCTCACCTGCGTTACCGCAACCCACAGTTATCGGCGGCCGACCAGGATCGTTACTACGCCGAAATCGCCCTGATTGCCGAACGCCTGGGTGCCCGGGAGGTTCCTCGCTCGCGCCGGGAGGTGGCCGACTACCTGCAACGCCTGCGCCCCGAACTGCTGTGCGACGAGCGCAGCCGCGAGGTGCTGCGCCTGCTGCTGGCTGCGCCCGCCCCCAGCCAGTTGGCCAAGCCCTTCGGCGCCCTGATGATGCAAGCCGCTATCGACCTGCTGCCGGATTGGGCCAGCACCATGCTCGACATCACCCAGAGCCCTCTGCAACGCAAACTGATTCGCGCCAGCGTCAATCGCAGCGCGCCGATGCTGCGCTGGGCGGTACGCAACGGTTCGGTACAACGAGCAAAGCGGCGCATGGGGCTGTAGGGCTGCAAAAACATCGCCCCACTCGCCGACGCTGTTAAACTGCCGCGCCCAATCCATCGCAAGGCGCCACGCATGTCTTCCTTGAATCAGGCGCTGCGCGCCGCCCTCGATCATCGCCAGGACCTGCTCGCCGAGCTGCATCAGCAAGGCACCGACTGCTACCGGCTGTTCCACGGCAGCCAGGAAGGCGCCGGCGGCCTGACCATCGACCGCTATGGCCCGCAACTGCTGGTGCAAAGCTTCCACCAGCCCCTGGAACGCGAGGCGCTGCTGGAGCTGCATGCCACGGTCGAACAGGCCTTGGACCTGCCCAGCCTGCTAGTCTACAACGACCGCTCCCGAGGCAACTCGCGCATCGACCGCGAAGACAGCGTGTACCGCGCCGAAGACGCAGCCCTGCAAGACCTGGTCGGTCACGAGTGGGGCCTGAATTATCGGGTCCGCGGCCGTCATGCCGGGCAAGACCCGCTGCTGTTCCTCGACCTGCGCAACGCGCGGGGCTGGGTCAAGCAACACAGCGCCGGCAAAAGCGTGCTCAACCTCTTTGCCTACACCTGCGGCGTCGGCCTGAGTGCTGCGGCCGGCGGTGCGCGGGAGGTGTGCAACCTGGACTTCGCCGAAGGCAACCTGGCAGTAGGCCGAGAGAACGGTGCGCTAAACCCCGCGCTGCCGGAGATGCAATTCGTGCAGTCCGATTATTTCCCGGCTATTCGCCAATTGGCCGGCCTGCCCATCACCCAGCGGCGCGGGCACAAACTGCCGAGCTATCCACGCCTGGAGCAGCGCCAATACGACCTGGTGCTGCTGGACCCGCCCGCCTGGGCCAAGAGTGCGTTCGGCACAGTCGACCTGCTGCGTGACTATCAGAGCCTGCTCAAGCCGGCACTGCTGGCCACGGCCGAGGACGGGGTGCTGATCTGCTGCAACAACCTGGCAAAAGTCGCCATGGACGATTGGCGTGACCAAGTGCTGCGCTGTGCGGAAAAAGCCGGGCGCCCGGTCCGCGACTGCCAGGTGCTGACCCCGGGCCTGGATTTCCCCTCCAACGACCAACAGCCCCCCTTGAAAACCTTGATCCTGCAGTTGTGAATACGGTCCGTGAAATCTGAACAATCCTGATCCAAGGGATTGTTTCGGAACCGGAAACGCGTGCCATACTCCAAGGCACTTCCGATATCAGACAGATGAAGCCTCGCATGACCAAAGGATTGATTCGCGCTATCGGCGCCTTGTTGACTGCCCTGGCCCTTTACAGTCTGTTGGGCTTTCTGATTTTGCCGGGCATCGCCTTGCGAGTGGCCAACCAGCAGTTGGCCAACTACGCGACCACACCGGCCCATATCCAACGCATCGAACTCAACCCGTTCAGCCTTGAACTGACCGTCTGGGGCCTGACCCTGGGCGAACCGGGCAAGGAACATGTGGCCTTCGAACGCCTGTACGCCAATTTGCAGTTGGACAGCCTGTGGACCCGCGCACTGCACTTGGCGGATGTCGAACTGGACAAGCCCAAGACCGAGATCCTCTTCGACAAGGCTGGCAAACTCAACCTGCTGAGCCTGTTCAAGCTACCAGCCAGCGAACCGACCCCGGCCGATCCGGAAGCCAAGCCCTTCCCCCTGAGAATCGAGCGCATCA
Organism: Pseudomonas morbosilactucae; assembly: GCF_023241665.1. Taxonomy (NCBI): domain Bacteria; kingdom Pseudomonadati; phylum Pseudomonadota; class Gammaproteobacteria; order Pseudomonadales; family Pseudomonadaceae; genus Pseudomonas; species Pseudomonas morbosilactucae. The sequence continues at coordinate 37,482 of NZ_JALQCX010000035.1, forward strand.
AGCTGGCCGGCGGTTATGTGCACTTCCAGGACCTGCGCCCCAGCGAGCCCATCGAATTCCTTTACGACAAACTCGACTTCGAGTTGAAAAACCTCAGCACCCTGCCCGATGACAGCGCCGACATGACCCTGGTGGCGGCCGGTCCCGAAGGTGGACAGATCGATTGGGCCGGTAACTTCAGCCTGGCTCCCATCGCTTCTGAAGGCACCTTGAAGGTCACCGACGGCAAGATGAAAGCCTGGTGGCCCTACGTCCGCGATGCGGTGCCGCTGGTACTGGAAGACGGGGTGCTGAATTTCAATACTCACTATAAATTCAACCTGTCGAAGAACACCGAACTGCTGCTCGACAACACCTCCCTGAGCGTCGCGCCATTCGCCATCAAGGCGCCAGACGGCCGCCCCCTGGCACGCCTGGAGCGCCTGGACGTCAGTGAAACCACGGTGGACCTGGCCAAGCAGCAGGTGATCGTCGGCAAGGTCCGCAGCCAGAAACTGGAAACCTGGGCCGCCCTGGAAGCCGACGGTCAACTGGACTGGCAGAAGCTCTTCGCCAGCCAACCGGCCAAACCGGCCCCGGCGCCGACCCCGGCCGCCGCCGACTCACCCAAGCCGGCTCCCGCTGCGCCGAGCAAGCCTTGGCAAGTGCTGCTCAAGGATGTGCAACTGCGCAACTATCAGGTGCACCTGGCCGATCGCCAGGCCAAACCCGCAGTCGCCCTGGAAGTCGGGCCGCTGAACCTCGACTTGCAAAATTTCGACAGCCTCAACCAGTCGCCTTTCACCCTTAAGCTCGATACCGGCCTGGGCAAGCAGGGTAAGATTCTCGCCACCGGCGAAGTCAACCTGCAGCCGGTCAGCGCCAAGCTCAAGGTACAGAGCAAAGACATCGACCTGCGGGTGGCCCAGTCCTACATCAGCCCGTTCATTCGTCTGGAACTGCGCAGCGGCATGCTCGGCAGCGACCTTGCGGTGGACCTGAAAAAACTGGAGCCGCTGACCTTCAGCATCACCGGCCGCGCCGAGATCAATCAGTTGCACACCCTGGACACCCTGAAGACCCGCGACTTCGTGAAGTGGAAACAGGTGGTGGTCGAAGGCCTCAACTATCAGCACGGTGACCGCCTCGACATCACCCGGGTCAACCTGATCCAGCCCTATGCCCGTTTCATCATCAACGACGACCGCACCACCAACGTCGATGACCTGCTGATTCCGCAACCGGCTGGCAGCGCCAACTCGTCCAGCGCTAAGAAGTCGTCGGGCAGCAGCAAACCGCTGGGCATCCACATCGGTGAAATCGCCATCAACGACGGCTCGGCGAACTTTGCCGACCTAAGCCTGACGCCCAACTTCGCCACCGCCGTGCAACAGCTCAACGGCCAGATCGGCACCATCGACAGCCGCAAAGCCGAACCGGCCAGTGTCGACGTCAAGGGCAAAGTCGACCGCTATGCGCCGGTCACCATCAAAGGCAGCGTCAACCCCTTCGACCCGATGGCAGCACTGGACATCGCCACCAGTTTCAAACGGGTCGAGCTGACCACCCTGACCCCCTACTCGGGCAAGTTCGCCGGGTTCCGCATTCGCAAAGGCCGGCTCAACCTCGACCTGCACTACATGATCACCAAGGGCCAGCTCAAAGCTGAAAACAAGCTGGTGGTGGAACAACTGCAACTGGGTGAGAAGGTCGACAGCCCCGATGCGGTGGACCTGCCGATCCGCCTGGCAGTGGCGCTGCTCAAGGACACCGATGGCAAGATTTCCATCGAGCTGCCGATTTCCGGCGACCTCAATAACCCGCAGTTCAGCGTCATGCCGATCGTCTGGCAGACCCTGCGCAACCTGGTCCTGCGGGCAGCCCAGGCACCGTTCAAGTTCATTGGCGGGCTGATCGGCGGGGGCGGTGCGCAAGACCTCGGCAACGTGTCCTTCGCCCCGGGTTCCAGCGAGTTGAGTAAAGAGTCCGAGTCGGCGCTGACCACCTTGTCCAAAGCCCTGAAGGAACGGCCGACCCTGCGCCTGGAGATCGAAGGCACCAGCGCGCAAAGCAGCGACGGCCCGTTTATCGCCGAACAACGCCTTGAGCGTGAGTACCAGTACAACTACTACAAGATGCTCCAGCGTCGTGGCGATAAAGTCCCGGCGCAGGCATCCCTGCTGCAAGTGCCGGAGAATGAAAAAGCGCCGCTGCTGGAAGGCATCTACCGCACCCGCCTGAAGCAGCAACCGCCGGCCGAATGGGCTCAACTGGGCCGCGACGAACGCAGCGCCAAACTGCGCGAAGGGGTGATTCAGTTCTGGAGTTCCAGCGACGTGCTGTTGCGCCAACTGGGCCAAGAGCGGGCCAGCAGCATCAAGGACTTCCTGGTGGATAAAGGCCAACTCGCGGACGACCGTGTGTACTTCATCGACGCCAACCTGGGGCAAGCGGAAAGTGATGGTCGCGTCGTGACCCCGTTGCATTTGGACGCTGAGTAAAACCGGGACGCTCATTAAACCTAAGAGCGACGTAACCCTAAGCGACCAGCCAGCCGGCCCCGGACTTTTCCGACGCCAATAGAACAGGCCCCGGCACATGGTGCCGGGGCCTGTAATGACCACATCCTTGTGGTCTTCGCATGAACCTTAGAGAAGCGGTAGGCCGGTATTGCCTACCGCGACCTCTCCCTGTCCAGGCAAGAAGCGTGCGCCTTACTCGGCTTTCAGGCCGTCAGCGGAAACCGCTTTAACGCCTTTGATTTTCTTGGTGATCGCAACAGCGGTGGCTTTCTGGGCATCGGTGACCGCAACAGTGGACGACAGCGACACAACGCCTTTGTTGGTCTCTACCTTGATGTCGGTACCAGGAATGCCTTTCTCGGTAACCAGGTCGCTTTTCACTTTGGTGGTGATCCAGGTGTCAGAGGTCGCCTCTTTGGCCTTGTCGACTTCACCAGCAGCTACAACCATAGGTGACTGAGTGTGTTGAGTGGTCTGCGCAAATGCTGCGTTGGCCATGGTCAGGGTCAGAGCGGTAGCAGTTGCGGCAGCGATAGCGAACTTCTTCATACGAGTAACTCCTGTTCTTTTAGAAAGCCTGAGCCGTTGTCCTGGCTTCAGGGTTACTAGGGATATTGCAGGCGCTGTGCCAACTTTTGATCGCTATAAAAATACATATAAATCAATAACTTAAAAAAAACACAAAAAATCGGAATCATGCAATTTGCATGACCGGCTGCCAATCTGCATGCAAGTTGCGGTTTCTCCGAGGGCTGGTGGAGCCGCTGTGGCGGCGCCACCTTTTATCGGTCGAACCTCAAGACTGAAAAGCCTTCAAGCACTCTCTGCGCTGCAGCCCTTGGGCACGTAATCCACGGCGACTGAGGTGGCACAGGCCCACCCCGTCACCGGCGAGCGGGTAAGGGTCAGGGTCTTGTTCAATACCGGGCTTGGGGCATTGAGCAGGGTGCAGGCAATCGTCCCCTCTCCACTGCTCGCCGCTCCCGTCGCGGTCATCAGGCAGTTCGCGCTCTGGGCCATAGCGCCCAGCAGTTCCAGGGTCGGATCGACGCCCTGGTTGAGTACATCCTCAAAGTGGACCTTCAGGGCCGAGGCTTCAGCCAGGGCCGCCATCACCTTGGCCCGGGCCTGGTACTTGGAATACAGCGGCAGGGCCACCGTTGCCAGGATGCCGATAATGGCCACCACGACCAGTAGCTCGATCAGGGTAAAACCGTACTGACGCTTCATAGACAGGCTCCATGCCTAAACAAAGGTTTTATGAGTTGCATGGGGGCCAAAGCACGGCCTGTGCCAGCCATGAAAGCCACGTAAAACAAGGCTTTCACGGTTTTCTAAGGACGCCGTGTCACGCAAGGATTCGCACAAACTGACAATTTCCGTCACCCCGCTGCGCCGTTCCGGGGGCGCCTGCAACTACGCTTTAAAGCAATCGCCGGGCGGTCTGCCAAACACGCTCGCCACCCCGCGCTCACGGACGAGCACGGCTTTACACAGGACCGAACCATGACGCCAAGAACGGCAAGAATCAGTGTGTACACCTGGCAAGGCAGCGACCGCAGCGGTAGCCCCCTCGCCGGCGAGTTGAGTGCCCAGACTCCAGCCCTGGTCAGGGCCAAGCTGCGCCAACAGGGCATCACCCCCCACCGGGTCCGGCGCAAATCCGCACCGCTGCTGCGTCCATCGCACAGGATCAAGGCCCGGGACATAGCGCTGTTCACCCGCCAACTGGCCAGCATGATGAAAGCCGGGGTGCCGCTGCTGCAGGCCTTCGACATCATCGCTGAAGGCCTGGACACGCCGGGCATGCGCCCTCTAGTGCTGGCCCTCAAGCGAGACATCGAAGCCGGCAACAGCCTGGCCGCGGCATTGCGCAAACACCCACGCTGCTTCGACGAGTTGTACTGCAACCTGGTGGAGGCCGGTGAGCAGGCCGGCGCCCTGGATACCCTGCTGGAGCGCGTGGCCACCTATAAGGAGAAGAGCGAGAACCTCAAGGCCAGGGTCAAGAAAAGTCTGATCTACCCATTGGCGGTAGTCGCCGTGGCGGCGGTCGTCAGCGCCATTCTGCTGGTCAAGGTTGTACCGCAATTCCAGAGCCTGTTCGCGGGCATCAACGCCCCGCTGCCGGCCTTTACTCAATGGGTCATCGCACTCTCGCAGCTCATGCAGCACGGCTGGTGGATGCTGGCTCTCGGCGGCCTGGGTACCCTGCTGGGCCTGCGCCATGCCCACAGACGCTCAAAACGCCTGCGTGATGCCCTGGACAGCGGCCTGCTTAAATTGCCTCTGCTGGGCACCTTGCTGTACAAGTCTGCGGTGGCCCGTTATGCGCGTACCCTGGCCACCACCTTTGCCGCCGGCGTGCCCTTGCTGCAGGCCTTGAGCGCGGTGGCCCAAGCCAGCGGCAACCACGTGTTCCAGCAGGCCATCGAACGCATCGGGCAGAACGTCGCCAACGGCATGCAGTTGAACTTCGCCATGCGCAGCAGCGGTGTATTTCCCGGCATGGCCATCCAGATGACGGCCATCGGCGAAGAATCCGGAACCCTGGAGCAGATGCTGGAAAAGGTCGCGCAACACTATGAAACCGAAGTGGATAACCTGGCTGACAGCCTGGCCAGCCTGCTGGAGCCCTTTATCATGATCATTCTGGGCACTCTCGTCGGCGGCCTAGTCGTCGCCATGTATCTGCCCATCTTTCAACTCGGTACAGCGATCTGAACATGCCTTTGAGTGAAGTCCTGGCCAACGCTCCGTTGGCCTTTGTGTTGTTCGCCCTGGTCCTGGGGCTGATCGTGGGCAGTTTTCTCAACGTCCTGGTCAGGCGCCTGCCCAAGATGCTCGAGCGCGATTGGCGCGGCCAGGCCCACGAAATCCTCGGTTTGCCACCCGAACCACAGGCTCCCACCTATAACCTGCTGCTGCCACACTCCCACTGCCCGCATTGCGCGCAGCCCATCCGTGCCTGGGAAAACATTCCGCTGCTCAGCTACCTGCTGCTGCGGGGACGCTGCGCCCACTGCCGAGGCGCCATCAGCCCGCGCTACCCCCTCACGGAACTGGCCTGCGGCCTGCTCTCGGCCTTTGTCGCCTGGCATTTCGGTTTTGGCTGGCAGGCCGGGCTGTTGTTGCTGCTCAGTTGGGGGCTGATCGCCATGAGCCTGATCGACGCCGAGCACCAACTGCTGCCGGATGCGCTGGTCTTGCCGCTCTTGTGGCTGGGGCTGATCGCCAACAGTTTCGAGCTGTTCGTCAGCCTGCATGACGCGCTGTGGGGTGCCGTTTGCGGCTACCTCTGTCTGTGGTCGGTGTATTGGCTGTTCAAGCTGATCACCGGCAAGGACGGCATCGGCCACGGCGACTTCAAACTGTTGGCCATGCTCGGCGCCTGGGGCGGCTGGCAAATCCTGCCGCTGACCATTCTGCTGTCATCCCTGGTGGGCGCTCTGTTGGGGGCCGTCATGCTGCGCTTGCGCAATGCACAAGGCTCGACGCCCATTCCCTTTGGCCCCTTTCTGGCCATTGCCGGCTGGATTGCCTTGCTCTGGGGTGGTCAAATGACCGACTTCTATTGGCAGTTTGTCGGTTTCAAATGACTAACCCTGTACGCAAACCCTGGATCCTGGGGCTCACCGGTGGCATCGGCAGCGGTAAAAGCGCTGCGGCCCAGCACTTTATCGACCTGGGTATCCATGTCATCGACGCCGACCACGCGGCGCGCTGGGTGGTCGAGCCCGGGCGCCCGGCCCTGGCGCGGATTGCCGAGCACTTTGGCCCCGGCGTGCTGCAAGCCGACGGCCAGTTGGACCGCGCGGCCCTGCGCCAGCTGATTTTCGAAGTACCGGAACAACGACGCTGGCTGGAAGCCTTGCTGCACCCTTTGATTGCCGAGGAAATCGTCGCCCACCTGGCCCGTGCCCAATCGCCTTACGCGATTCTGGTGTCACCGCTGCTGATCGAGTCCGGACAGCATGCGATGACCCAGCGGGTGCTGGTGATCGATGTGCCCCAGCCGTTGCAAATCGCCCGTACCTTGCAGCGCGACGGCATCAGCGAGCAGCAGGTCCAGGCGATTCTCAAGGCCCAGGCCAGCCGCGAGGAACGCCTGCGCCACGCCGACGATGTGCTGGTCAACGACCGCGACCTTGCCTGGTTACACAGCGAGGTCGAACGCCTGCATCACTTTTACCTGACTTTGCCTGGAGGCCAATCATGAGCCAACCCTTGACCGTAGAATGCCCAACCTGTGGCGCCCCCGTGGAATGGAAGGCCGACAACGTCAACCGGCCGTTCTGCTCGGACCGCTGCAAACTGATCGACTTGGGCGCCTGGGCGGCGGAAGAACACAAGATTCCGGTCAGCCCGGATGCCGAAGACGAGCTGTTTTCCGAAGAACTGCCACCCCGCGCCCATTGATCCTCAAGGCCGCATAAAGCCGTAATCCTGATCGTCGTCGAGGTTCTCCGCGAGAAATTGCAACTCGTCGGCCAGGTCCTCGACACTGCGCACGCTCTTGCTCTGCTGCACCACGGCGCTGAGCAGGGCGCGCAGGCTCAGCCCCGGATCAAACCCTTCCTGCAGGGCCTTGTCCAGGCTGCTGCACACTTCCTGCCTTGCCCACTGGTAGACACCCATGACCGACCTCCGGAAAATTTTCCAGAGCATGGGACCGTGCACAAGGCGGGTATTTGATATGGATCAAGGACGAGGATCGTCATCCTTCCAAGGCGCAGAGAGGTAGCGGGTGCGGTTGAAGGTTTCCAGCCACTCAGGGCAGAACACCACCAGGGCGCTGACTAACATGCCGTTGATAAAGGCCTCGGGAAAGATCATCAACCACAGGTAGCCGACAAAATCTTCCAGCCATTCCGGCAAGGCGAAACGCTCGTCAAACCACAGCAACGCCAGCCCCATTAGCAGGCACAACAGGGCCGACAAGGCCGCAGCAAAGAAGCCGGAACAGAAGATATAGACGAAGGGATTGCGCGGTTGCGCCCGCTCCACCAGCAGCGCGCAGCATTCGGTGACCAGCACCGGCAACAGGATCAATAACGCGCCATTGACGCCCATCGCCGCCAGGTCCTGGCGCCCCAGGGCCACCAGGCCCAACTGGGCTAGCAGACCGCCGACGATCGCCAACGGCCAGTCCAGCAGCAGGGTAACGGCAGTCATGCCAATGAAGTGGTAAGACACCCCGGTATCAAAATCCCGACGCACCAGCCATAACATGAACAACGCGAACACGGTGCCGAACAGCAAATGCTGACGCCGGCTGTCGGTAAACAACTCAACCCAACGCACCCGCAGCACTGCCCAGGCCAATACCGGCACATACAGCAACCAGCCGGCCCCCAAGGTGAGCGGCGACAGCAGCGCCGCGCTGATCATGGCTTGAGCTGATCCAGGGCTGCCCGCAGATCGGCCGCTGTCGCGTACTCATGCTGCGCTTGCAGGTGGCCATTGTTCAGTTGCAGCCACAGCACCTTGTCTGCCGCCCCCGGGTAACGCGGCGCCACACGTCCGTCACGGTCGAGTAACACGCGGTAGGCATAGTCACGCATGGCGGGCACTGCGAACATCTTGGCGATCAGTGCCGGCATGCGCTGGATATCCGCGACGAACACTGCGTGGCGTGCCTCCAGATACCCCTTGGGACGATCCGCCAGTGCTGCGTTCACCAGCTTGGCGCCATCCATGCTGCGGGCCACCAAGAGGATTTGCGTCTGGTTATCGAGGCTGTAGGCCTGGTCGAACTGATCGAGCAAGGTCCACGGCGCCAGCCGCTCACCGACTTCAAGGGCCTGGGCCCACAGGGGCAGCAGACTCAACCATAGGATTGCGAAAAATCTCACCATCAACTCCTCATCGCTCATGGGTACCGGCCAGCAGTCTACACCGCCGCTGTGTGACCGACTGCGTGCGGTTCTTTCAGCAATCGGCATTTGGGCGCTAAGCTTGCCTCATGGATGAATCAGATTATTTGCGCCTACTCACCATTCAGGCCGAACAAGCCAACGCGTTCCTGTCCAATGCCCGCAAATGGGAGCGTGAGCGTTGGGTCTGCCAGCGCCTGTTGCAAGGCCTGAACATTCCCTACCGCAATGACGAGTTCACCCCGGCCGGCCAGGAGCCGCCCGACGTGCTGTTTCGCGATGCCAGCTTCGAAGTCTTTTTCGTCCTCGATGAAGGCCGACGCCTGAACGACGAGTGGCGCGACGAGCTGCAACGCCGACGCAGTGCCTTTTCCCTCAGCCAACTGGTACGTCGCGAAGTCAAACCCAAGCGCATTCCCGCCAACGAGTTGCTGTTACGCCTGGCCCCGACCCTGCGCAAGAAAGCCCACAACTACAAAGAACGCGGCATGGACCTGGGCGAGCTGGACATCATTGCCTTCGCCAGCCTGAAGCGTGAAGCCCTGGACCTCAACAGCCACTTCCCGCCGCCCACCGAATACCTGCGCCAGGGCTGGCGTTCGCTGTCCCTGGTGGGGCCAACCTTCGCCCGGGTGTTATTCGCCCATCCCGATGCCCCGGACTTCCTGCGCAGCAACCTGGGACGCAGCATCCTGTTCGACGTCGGCATCAGCCTCTGACGCCCTGCCCTCCTTTCTCCTGAAGCTGCGGTCAAAAACCGCAAAAAAGGGAGCTCACAGGCATGGCGCAGGCGCTGCGCCAATGATACAAAGCGCAATCATTCCCCTGATTCCCCGGTCAGGCGAGCAGCCCCTTCCGGCCAGCGTCTATGCTGCGTTCAATGACGGTTCGATCCGCACTGTAACGTCCCCACATGTCGCAACGTCTACCTGACGAGGCTTTATATGAGCAGCCGCCTGAACCCCGACGACCAACGCCATGTCGAAGAGTACCTGCAACTGTCCCAGCACCAAGTCGAGCGCCGGCCTTTCAGGCCCTGGCTGCTCCTGGTGGTGGTCGTGACGGTCACTGTCGCACTGGGCCTGTTGAGCCGCTTTATCAGTTACCTGACGCTATGAGCTGCCTCGCGCTCGCTCGGGTAACTGCCCCGATTTCTTTTAGCCTTGCGAGATCTCCCTATGACTCATCGTATTGTCATCGTCGGCGGCGGCGCCGGCGGCCTGGAGTTGGCGACCCGCCTGGGCAAGACCCTGGGCAAGCGCGGTAAAGCCAGCGTGCTGTTGGTCGATGCCAACCTGACGCACATCTGGAAACCGCTGCTGCATGAAGTGGCCGCCGGCTCCCTGAACTCCTCCGAAGACGAACTCAACTACGTCGCCCAAGCCAAATGGAACCACTTCGAGTTTCAGCTGGGCCGTATGAGCGGGCTCGACCGGGAGCAGAAGAAGATCCAGCTGGCCGCCACCTACGACGAAAACGGCGTAGAGCTGCTGCCCGCCCGGGAACTGGGCTACGACAGCCTGGTGATCGCCGTCGGCAGCACCACCAATGACTTCGGCACCCAGGGCGCTGCCCAGCACTGCCTGTTCCTCGACACCCGCAAGCAGGCCGAACGCTTCCACCAGAAGCTGCTGAACCATTACCTGCGTGCCCATGCAGGCCAGACCGATCAACTGGAGCAGATCAGCGTCGCCATCGTCGGTGCGGGTGCCACCGGCGTCGAATTGGCCGCCGAACTGCACAACGCGGCCCATGAACTGGCGGCGTACGGCCTGGACAAGATCAAGCCGGAAAACATGCACATCACCCTGATCGAAGCTGGCCCACGCGTACTCCCGGCCCTGCCGGAACGTATTGGCGGCCCGGTGCATAAAACCCTGGAGAAACTCGGGGTCACCGTACTGACCAACGCCTCCGTCAGCGAAGTGACCGCCGACAGCCTGATCACCGCCGATGGCCAGGTCATTCCTGCCAGCCTGAAGGTTTGGGCAGCCGGCATCCGCGCGCCGGGCTTCCTCAAGGACATCGACGGCCTGGAAACCAACCGCATCAACCAACTGCAGGTGCTACCGACCCTGCAAACCACCCGCGACGAGAACATCTTCGCCTTTGGCGATTGCGCCGCTTGCCCGCAACCCGGTACAGACCGCAACGTACCGCCACGGGCCCAGGCCGCGCATCAACAGGCATCGCTGCTGGCCAAATCGCTGAAGCTGCGGCTCGAAGGCCAGAAACTGCCGGAGTACCGCTACACCGATTACGGCTCGCTGATTTCGTTGTCGCGGTTTTCCGCGGTGGGCAACTTGATGGGTAACCTGACTGGCAGCGTGATGCTCGAAGGCTGGCTGGCGCGGATGTTCTACGTGTCGCTGTATCGCATGCACCAGATGGCCCTGTATGGCGCCTTCCGCACGGCCATGCTGATGTTGGGCAGCCGCATTGGCCGAGGCACCGACCCGCGCCTGAAGCTGCATTGATGGCGTAGGCAGGACGGGCCAGTCCACTCCGGCAGACCTTGCTGGAGCGGGCTGGCCCGCAACCCACATCAATTGATGTGTCGTGACTTGGAACCAGGAAACTCGAGGCAAAAAAAATCCCCGTATCTTTCGATACGAGGATTTTTAATATGGTCGGGGTAAGGGGATTCGAACTCCTGACATCCTGCTCCCAAAGCAGGCGCGCTACCGGACTGCGCTATACCCCGGTAAAAAAAAGGCACCTTCAAAAGGCGCCTTCTTCGAACAGCGCTTTTGGCCTCTGTTCTTAAGATCTGATTCCAGCGAGCTGGTCTCAAAAATGGTGGGTCGTGTGGGATTCGAACCTACGACCAATTGGTTAAAAGCCAACTGCTCTACCAACTGAGCTAACGACCCAAAAATGGTCGGGGTAAGGGGATTCGAACTCCTGACATCCTGCTCCCAAAGCAGGCGCGCTACCGGACTGCGCTATACCCCGGTTTGAAATTGGCTCCGTGACCAGGACTCGAACCTGGGACCCAATGATTAACAGTCATTTGCTCTACCGACTGAGCTATCACGGAACTACATATTTCAATTTACAACGGTGAAACTTACAGCTCTTAGACCTCGTTCGCATCGCTGCGTTCGTGTGTCTGAGGCGCGCTATTCTACAACCTAGAACACCTCTGTCAACCCCCTAAATTGCTTTCAAGTTAATGATTTGCAACTTATTTCAGATTTCTGCTCAGTGAGCTGAAACCCTTGTGGGTGACTGACTGCGGGGCGCACTTTACAAGCCTTTTCCTTAGACTTCAACAGCCTGGCGAAAAAAAGGCCTCGCAATGCGAGGCCTTGATGACATCAGCCACATGAACCGTCAGTCGAACGTGATCTCATCGTTGACCACAACGCCGGTTGCGGTTTCTCCCGGCATGAAACGACCCGAGAGGATCAGTTGCGCCAACGGGTTTTCGATCCAGCGCTGGATCGCCCGTTTTAGAGGACGAGCCCCATACACCGGGTCGTAACCGACGGCGATCAGCTTGTCCATCGCCTCCGTGCTCAGTTCCAGCTTCAGCTCACGCTCGGCCAGACGACTGCGCAGACGTCCCAACTGGATCTCGGTAATGCCCGCGATCTGATCCCGCGCCAAAGGCTCGAAGATCACCACTTCATCGACCCGGTTGATGAATTCCGGACGGAAGTGCGAAGTCAGTGCGTCCATCACCGCTGCGCGTTGCGCCTCACGATCGCCGACCAGTTCCTGGATCTGCACCGAGCCGAGGTTCGAGGTCATGACAATCACGGTATTGCGGAAGTCCACCGTACGCCCGTGGCTGTCGGTCAAGCGGCCATCCTCCAGCACTTGTAGCAGGATGTTGAACACGTCCGGGTGCGCCTTCTCGACCTCGTCCAAGAGGATCACCGAGTAAGGCTTGCGCCGTACCGCCTCGGTCAGGTAACCGCCCTCTTCATAGCCCACATAGCCCGGTGGTGCGCCGATCAAGCGAGCCACAGAGTGTTTCTCCATGAACTCGGACATATCGATCCGCACCATCGCCTCTTCAGTATCAAAGAGGAATTCGGCCAACGCCTTGCACAGCTCGGTTTTACCCACACCGGTCGGGCCGAGGAACATGAACGAGCCGCTCGGACGATTCGGATCCGACAACCCGGCGCGCGAACGGCGCACCGCGTTGGACACCGCCACGACCGCCTCTTCCTGACCGATCACACGTTGGTGCAACAGGCTTTCCATCTTCATCAGCTTGTCGCGCTCGCCTTCGAGCATTTTCGACACCGGAATACCGGTCCACTTCGAAACGACTTCAGCGATTTCTTCTTCAGTCACCTTGCTGCGCAGCAGCTGGTTCTCGCTCTTACCGTGCTGATCGACCATTTGCAGGCTGCGCTCCAGATCCGGGATCACCCCGTACTGCAACTCGGCCATGCGGTTCAGATCGCCTTTGCGACGGGCCGCTTCCAGTTCCTGGCGGGACTGTTCGATTTTTTGCTGGATCTGTGCAGAACCCTGAACCTCGGCTTTTTCCGAATTCCAGATTTCTTCCAGGTCCGAATACTCGCGCTCAAGACGGACAATTTCTTCCTGAAGTTTTTCCAGGCGCTTCATCGCCGCTTCGTCGCTTTCTTTCTTCAGTGCCTGGGATTCCACCTTCAACTGAATCAAGCGCCGCTCCAGACGGTCCAGCACCTCCGGCTTGGAATCGATCTCCATGCGAATACGGCTGGCCGCTTCGTCGATCAGGTCGATGGCCTTGTCCGGCAGTTGCCGGTCAGTGATGTAGCGATGGCTGAGCTTGGCCGCGGCGATGATCGCGCCATCGGTGATTGCCACCTTGTGGTGAACCTCATAGCGCTCTTTCAGGCCCCGCAGGATAGCGATGGTGTCTTCTTCGCTCGGCTCGTCCACCAAGACCTTCTGGAAGCGCCGCTCAAGGGCCGCGTCCTTCTCTATGTATTGGCGGTACTCGTTGAGCGTGGTGGCGCCAACGCAATGCAACTCGCCACGAGCCAACGCGGGCTTGAGCATATTGCCGGCATCCATGGAACCTTCGCCCTTACCGGCGCCGACCATGGTGTGCAGTTCGTCGATAAACAGAATGATCTGCCCTTCCTGCTTCGACAGCTCATTGAGCAGGGATTTCAGGCGCTCTTCGAACTCACCGCGGTACTTGGCACCGGCGATCAGCGCGCCCATGTCCAGGGACAACAGTCGCTTGCCTTTCAGGCCGTCCGGCACCTCACCATTAATGATGCGCTGGGCCAGGCCTTCTGCAATCGCGGTTTTACCCACGCCGGGCTCGCCGATCAGCACCGGGTTGTTCTTGGTCCGGCGCTGCAAGACCTGGATGGTGCGACGGATTTCGTCGTCGCGACCAATCACCGGATCCAGCTTGCCGTCTTCGGCGCGCTTGGTCAGGTCGACGGTGTACTTGTCCAGAGCCTGGCGCGACTCCTCGACGTTGGCGTCATTCACCGCCTCGCCGCCACGCAGGTTGTTGATGGCGTTTTCCAGGGCCTTCTTGCTCACGCCCTGGCCCAGCAGCAACTTGCCAAGCTTGCTGTTTTCGTCCATGGCCGCCAGCAACACCAGTTCGCTGGAAATGAATTGGTCACCTTTCTGCTGGGCCAGGCGATCGGCCTGGTTGAGCAGGCGCGCCAGATCCTGGGACATGTTGACGTCGCCGGTGGGGTTCTGGATTTTTGGCAGTTGGTCGAGTTCTTTGGCCAACTCCTTGCGCAGGCTGTTGACGTCAAAGCCCACTTGCATCAGCAGCGGCTTGATCGAGCCGCCCTGCTGTTCAAGCAATGCCTGCATCAAGTGCGCAGGTTCAATGGCCGGATGATCGAGGCCGACCGCCAGAGATTGAGAATCGGACAATGCCAGCTGTAACTTGCTGGTTAATCGGTCTATACGCATTAGTCACCTTCCTTTTGAGCAGGCCGGAGCGATGGACACACCTAAATAGAGAAACCTGCCAGATGTTTCTGTAGATGCGGTCGATTCTGGGAGTTTCAAGCGTCAGCAGGTTGACGTACGTCAGAACAGTCTAGCTTTGCAGCCAAACCAGGGAGGCAAATCGCCCAGTGCGCGGACTGCGGCGATAAGAGTAGAAACGTGGGTCGGTTACCGTACAAAAACCACCGCCATACACAGCGGTAACACCACAGGCCGCCAGACGCAGGCGCGCCAACTGATAAATGTCGGCCATAAAGCGCCCGGGGTTCTGGCTTGGCACAAAGGCTTCGGCGGTTGCCGCCAGTTGCGAAACGAATACCTCCCGCACCTCGGCCCCCACTTCAAAAGCTTGCGGACCAATGGCCGGCCCCAGCCAGACCAATACTTCGGCCGGTGCCACATCAAACGGGTCAAGGGTGGCCTCCAGCACACCGGCTGCCAACCCGCGCCAACCGGCATGGGCAGCGGCAACACGAGTACCGGCGCGGTCACAGAACAAGGCGGGCAAACAATCGGCCGTCATCACCGCACAGGCAATGCCGGGTGTGGCGGACCAACTGGCGTCGGCAGTGGCCACCACGCCAGGGTCGGCATGGGCCACAGCCACGCCATGAACCTGCTGCAACCAGGCCGGCGCGATTTTGAAATGTTCGGTCACGCGGCGACGGTTTTCAGCCACGGCGTCAGGGCGATCATCGACATGATCCCCCAGGTTGAGGCTGTCGAACGGCGCCAGGCTGACGCCGCCCCCACGGGTGGTGACACAGGCTTTGACCCCGGCCGGCGCGGGCCAGTCAGGAATCAGCCAGTCACTCATCCGATAAACGCCTCACGGTCCTGCTTGAGCAGGGACAGCAGCCAGACAAAATCGTCGGGCAGCGGGGATTCCCAGCTCATGCGCTCACCGGTTGTCGGGTGATCCAGTTCCAGGAAACGCGCATGCAGCGCCTGACGCGGGAAGTTTTTCAACGACTCGACCATGGTCATGCTGGCCGCAGGCGGGATGCGGAAGCGACCACCGTAGGCCGGATCGCCCACCAGCGGGTAATTGATGTGGGCCATGTGCACACGAATCTGGTGGGTACGCCCGGTTTCCAGCTTGACCCGTACATGGGTGTGGGAACGGAAACGCTCCAGCACACGGTAGTGACTCACCGCCTGCTTGCCGCCTTCCATCACCGCCATGCGCTGGCGCTGCTGGCCGTGACGACCGATCGGCGCATTGATCTTGCCGCCGGCAGTCACGACACCGATCACGATGCATTCATAAATGCGGCTGACACTGCGGCTCTGCAACTGGGTCACCAGTTGGGTCTGCGCCTGAATGGTCTTGGCCACCACCATCAAACCGGTGGTGTCCTTGTCCAGGCGGTGGACGATGCCAGCACGGGGCACATTGATGATGTCCGGAATGTGGTGCAACAAAGCATTGAGCAAAGTGCCATCAGCGTGACCGGCCGCCGGGTGAACCACCAGGCCAGCAGGTTTATTGATGACCAGGATGTCGTCGTCTTCGTAGACGATATCCAGCTCGATGTCTTGAGCGATCCATTCGCCCTGAGCTTCCTGCTCGGCGGTCAGCTCAAGAATCGCACCGCCATGAACGATGTCACGCGGCCGAATAACGGCTCCGTCCACAGTCAGGCGGCCGTCTTTGATCCAGGCGGAAAGGCGCGAGCGCGAATGCTCAGCGAATAATTGTGCGGCGACTTGATCGAGGCGTTGGCCGCCCAGTTCGGACGGCACCTCTGCGCGAAGTTCAATTTTATCGGACATGCTCAGACTAGGCGTCGGCACAGCCTTTGGTTTCGGCTGCGCGCTTGTGGTTAAATACGGCGTCTTTTGCCCCGAGGCTTTCAACGGGGCGCTCATCATAACAGGACGGCCCCGCCCAAGACAGCGGCCGTCATAGGGACGCAAGCCGCCATGCAAGTGAAACACCTGCTGCTGATCGCCATCCTCGCACTGACCGCTGCTTGCTCATCGAAGGAAGTCGTTGACGAAAACCTGAGCGAAGTCGAGTTGTACCAGCAGGCGCAGACCGACCTGGACAACCACAGCTATACCAGCGCCACCGCCAAGCTCAAGGCTCTGGAATCGCGCTATCCGTTCGGTCGCTACGCCGACCAGGCTCAGCTCGAACTGATTTACGCCAACTACAAGAACGCCGAGCCTGAGGCTGCCAAGTCCGCCGCCGAGCGTTTTATCCGCCTGCACCCGCAGCATCCGAACGTCGACTACGCCTACTACCTCAAGGGCCTGACCTCGTTCGACCAGGACGTCGGCCTGCTGGCTCGCTTCCTGCCGCTGGACATGACCAAACGTGACCCTGGTGCCGCCCGCGACTCCTACAACGAGTTCGCCCAGCTCACCAGCCGCTACCCGAACAGCCGCTACGCCCCCGATGCCAAGCAGCGCATGATCTACCTGCGCAACCTGCTGGCCGCCTACGAAATCCACGTGGCTGACTACTACCTGACCCGCCAGGCCTATGTAGCGGCTGCCAACCGTGGTCGTTATGTCGTAGAGAACTTCCAGGAAACCCCTTCGGTCGGTGACGGCCTGGCGGTAATGACTGAGGCGTATCAGCGTCTGCATCTGGACGAGTTGGCCGCCACCAGCCTGGAAACCCTCAAGCTCAACTACCCGAACCACCCAAGCCTGGTGGACGGTCAATTCGTGCCGACGGTGGCCGAGGCCGACAACCGCTCCTGGCTGAGCAAGGCCACCCTGGGCCTGATCGAATCCCGTCCACCGCTGCCGCCGGGAGAAACCCGCGCCAACCAGGACGTGATGAAGCAGTACCAGGACGCCAAGGACTCCATCCCGTCCGAGCTCAAGCCTAAAAACAACGGCGACGCGGTAGAAGAAGAGCAGCATGAAGCCGAAGGCAACAACAGCGACCGCTCGTGGTTCAGCTACATGACCTTCGGTGTGTTCGACTGACACCCAAGCGTTGGCAAAAAGGGAGGCGTTAGCGTCTCCCTTTTTTATGCCCGCGTTTTTTATTGTCCTGTGCGCGCGTCAGGACCTTGGCTAAACTGCGCCATCCTTTCTCATAAAGCGGGTTGTCATGGTTCGTCTACTGTTCTGGATCATTCTGATCGCCGCGACGGTGTGGCTCTGGCGCAAGTTCAAACGCCCGAGCGCCAGCGTCAACCCACCCAACGAGCCCCATGCCACGCCGATGGTCCGCTGCGCCCACTGTGGCGTGCACCTGCCCCGCGATCGCGCCCTGGGCTTGCAACAACAGTGGTATTGCAGCCAAGCCCACCTGGAACAAGGCCCCGGCTCACCACCACGCTGAGTGCTGCCGGCTATTCACTGGCCGGCATCTATATCCTCTATCCCGCCCTCAGCGCTCCCTCGCCAAACGACCAGGCGCACAGAACAATTGGCCACACAAAACTCCCGCCCTTGAGTACCAAACCCAAGGCAGCAGCGCTGTGCGCACCTAAACTTCAAGTCTCGCCAGGAGGGCGAGCACTTCCCCCCAGCAGCTTGGCTCACGGATGAACACAGGCATGTACACGGGCTCAGCACCAAAAGTCCTGGTGGTCGATGACGATCCACACGCCCGCGCCAGCCTGGAAATCAGCCTGGGCAGGATGAAGCTCCAGAGCCAAGGCGCCCGCAGCCTTCACGAAGCCCGTGGCTGGCTGGCCAGGGAACGCTTTGATTTGTGCCTGGCCGACCCGCAGCTGCCCGATGGCAGCGCGTTGACCTTGCTGCCCCACCTTCAGCAATGCCAACCCCAAACGCCCCTGGCCCTGATCAGCACGAGCGACCAGCACGACAGCACAACCCGGGCCCTTGAAGCAGGGGCCTTCGAGGTGCTGGGCAAACCGGTTGCGCCAGGGCGCCTGCGCGAACTGGTGAACCATGCCCTGGCCGTGCCTTCGTTACCCGCTACGGGCAACCCGCTATTGGGGGAGTCGCCGCCCATGCTCGGGTTGCGTCGACACATCGACAAACTCGCCCGCAGCCTGGCGGCAATCTATATCAGTGGTGAGTCCGGTAGCGGCAAGGAACGGGTAGCACGGCTGATCCATGAACGCGGGCCACGGGCCCGGCGGCCCTTTGTCGCGGTCAACTGTGGGGCAATTCCTTCAGAACTGATGGAAAGCGAGTTTTTCGGCCATCGCAAAGGCAGCTTCAGCGGGGCCATCGATGACCGACCGGGGCTGTTCCAAGCCGCTCAAGGGGGCACTTTGTTCCTCGACGAGATCGCCGATCTGCCCCTGGCCATGCAGGTAAAGCTACTGCGGGTGCTGCAGGAAAAGGCCGTGCGCAGCATCGGCAACCCGCAGGAAACCCGCCTCGACGTGCGCGTGCTGTGCGCCACTCACAAAGCCCTAGAGCGCGAGGTTGCGGCTGGACGTTTTCGCCAGGACCTCTACTACCGATTGAACGTGATTGAGCTGCGGGTGCCGCCCCTGCGCGAACGGCAGCAAGACATTCCACTGTTGGCGAGTGGCATCCTCCAACGCCTGGCGAAAACCGCTGGCCAGCCACCGATGCCGCTGACCCCGCAGGCCTTGCAAGCCCTGCTGGATTACCCGTTCCCTGGCAATGTGCGAGAGCTTGAGAACATTCTCGAGCGCGCCCACACCCTGTGCGACGCCCCCAGTATCGGCCTCACTGACCTGCACCTGGCCCAGGAACATCGCCCACTGTCAGGGTCAGGCGCTTCAGTCCAGGCGGAGAGCATTGATCTGCCCAGCCACCTGCTGGAAGTCGAACGCCAACTGATTGTCCAGGCCCTGCAGGAGAGCCGCTGGAACCGCACGGCAGCGGCTCAGCGACTGGGGCTGTCATTTCGCTCGATGCGCTACCGCATGGAAAAACTCGGCCTGGACTAGATCCGCCCGGAAGGTGCGTAAGGAGCAGGATCAATGATCGGCGCACGCCCCAGCATCAGGTCAGTGAACAATTGGCAGGACGCCGGCGCCAGGACCAAACCGTTGCGGTAGTGCCCACAGTTGAGCCACAGCCCTGCAAAACCCGGGACTTCCCCAATGTAGGGAATGCCTTCAGGCGAGCCCGGGCGCAAGCCCGCCCAGTGCCCGACTACTTGGGCGTCGGCCAGCGCCGGGATCAGTTCCACAGCTGAAGCCTTGAGGCTCTCCAGAGCCGAGGTGGTCGGCGTCTTGTCGAACCCTTCGTGCTCCAGGGTGCTGCCCACCAAGATGTGCCCATCACGCCGCGGGATCGCATAACGCCCTTTGGCCAGGACCATGCTCGACAAGAAATCCGAAGCGCACTTGAAGAGAATCATCTGCCCCTTGACCGGCTCTACCGGCAACTCCAGCCCCAGGCTGCCCAGTAGCTCACCGCTCCAGGCGCCTGCCGCCAGCACCACTTGGTCGCCACGAACATCACCGGCGTCGGTGTGCACACCGACAATCCGCTGCCCCTCGCGAATAAAGCCGCTGACCGCGCACTGCTCATGCACCGTCACACCGGGCAGCGCCAGCAGCGCGGCCTTGAGCGACTTCAGCAAACGGGGGTTACGTACATTGGCCACGTTGGCCATGTAGATCGCCCGCTCATAACCACCCCCCAATACCGGGACTGCATCATGGGCCGCGGAGATATCCACAGCGCTCAGGGGGCGCTTTTCCCGCGCGGCCCAGGCCAACGCGTCGGCTTCATCTTCCAGATCCAGCCAGTACAGACCGGTGGTATGAACTTCAGGATCAACCCCGGTGGCCGCGAACAGACGCTCGGCCAGTTGTGGATAAAAATCCTGGGACCAATGAGCCAGGGCAGTGACCGCCGGACTATAGCGCCATGGGTACAGTGGCGAGACGATACCGCCGCCGGCCCAGGACGACTCCAGGCCCAGGTTCGAACGATCCAGCAGCACCACCTGCTGCCCCGCCGATGCCAGATTGAAGGCCGTCAGCAGACCGATAACCCCACCACCGACAATCACCACTTGCTGTTGCTTAGCCATAGTCCGATCCAATCATTGAAAAGCCAGAAGGTACCCAACACGCCCAGAGACAAGGCTCAACGTCCCCAGCAGTCCTTGGCTGTGACGCCCTCGGCCTGGTTCTCGAGGGAGGTGGCGCCGGCCTGGTTCAGGATGAAACTGCCACATTTATCACCGGCCATGCCGGCATCGGGTTTCGGTGCCGCGGTCAGGGTATAGCTCTGATCGTCCAGGGTCGCCGTAATGCTGTAATCGGCATTACCGGTGCTCAGGCCCGGCGCATTGCGATACACCCGGTTCTTGGAATAGAACCGCTCCAGGCTCTGCGCCTGTTCGGACAACAGGCCAACGATCGCTGTGCGATTGGGCTTCTTCATGTACTCGGTGATGCTGGGAAGGCTCAAGGTGAGGACCAGCCCGATGATCGCAATCACGATCATGATTTCGATCAGGGTAAAACCTTGGTTGGATCTGCGCATGCCTGACACTCTCATTTACTGTATTTGTCGCCACATGACGCGGTGGCGCCCGGAGCCTGGGCGGGCAGTCCGTCGGCGGGCTCCCTTTCGCGGGAAAGCGGCTCCTCTACATCGGTATGAGGATGACCATGGCTACCCGGTGGCGCGAAGTCGTGCATCTTACCGCTGAACGCCGGCAGCTCGACCAATTTCCCACGGTCGGCGTTCGCACACGGCTCGCCTTGATCACGGCAGGCCGCGCTGAAAACAACAGTACCGGCTGCCTCGGGCAAGGCCGGAACCGGCTGGGAGCGGCCCAGTGCCGGCTGACCGCTCAATACCCCACAAAGCAAGAGCAACAGCTTTGAATAGCGGCTGTGCAGCCCCTCAATACCTGGCATAGATACTCTCCAGCACAGAGCGCGAATGCCCGGCCAGGCCAACCGCCGTAACCCGGTACAGGGTCACGGCAACCGTACTGGGCACCCTGATCACGTTTTGGACCGGCCCCAGGTTCTGCACTCCATAAAAGCCATTGGCAGTGGCCACCCAGGTCACCCCGGAACCGGCATTGAATCCCGCCGAGACAGCCACTTGGGCTTCCGTCGGCGCCGCACAATTTTCTGTGCTGCGGCAAACCGCCCAGGTACCGGCACCCCGATGCACCGCCCCCTCGCCCACTCGCAGCGCGGCCTCAGCCGCCTGGAACGACTGGTTGCGCAAAGACAGGCTCGCGGCCATTTTTTCCTGCAAGGTAGCGCTGTGCAGGGACGAGAGGCCGATCAAGGTCAACAACACAAGAAATACCAGGCTGAACACCAGCGCCATCCCCCGCTCAGCTTCAGGCGCAGACCACACCGCCGGCATCGCACCCGTCATCACGGCAACCTGTTGCGCAGGGCTGCCACGGTGCTGAAGGTCTGGCTTCGCACCCGTTGCTGCGGGTCTGCCAGGGTCAGGCTCAGTCGTACGCTGCGAATGCGCGCGGGGTCGCCGGGGCGGGAGCTGTAATGGGAGACCGCACTGTCACTCGCCGAACCGGCCAGGCCAAAGCTCACGTCGAAGGCTTCCACATTGTCTGCCAACACCGATTGGCCGCTGTCCGTGCCCATCCACAGTTGCTGATTCCTGAGACGGTATGACCACCGACGCAGGGCCAAGGCCTGGTACCCCGCGGGGGCACTGTGGGCACCGGAGTAGGCGATTGCACTGCTGCGGCAATCGGTAATCAGCGTCCAGGTCGGCGTGCCGCCATCGCTGCCAATGTCCGCGCTGATCAGGCTCAGCCGCTGATTCGCACCGTCCCAACGAATAGGAGCCGCTCGCTGGGCACTGAACGTACCATCCAGGCTGGCATCGATGATCGACCTCAGGCAGCCGAACAGGCCGACCATACGGATCTCCTGGAGCATCTTGCTCAAGATAAAACGCCCATCCTCCTGCAAGTTGGCCGCAGCATTCTGACTGAGGTAAGTGCGTTTGGCCGCGATAAACACCTGGGTCACCGCCAGTACCAGCACCAGGCTCAGCGCCAAGGCCAACAAGGCTTCAATCAAACCAAAGCCCAAGGCGCGCCGGTTCATTGCGACCCTCCCTGGTCAACCACCACCCGACTGCCGATCCGCAGATTCCGCGCGCTGTCCCCTTGCCCACCCGCCCGCGAGTCATCCCAGGTAATGCTCACGGCGACCTGCCCTCCCCCGACACTGATGCCCCCCTTGGCCGTGGGCCCGCCGAAGTGCTCGACACTGCGGGTAAAGTCACTCAGATCCCGGTCCCGGAGCGGGCTCACGTTAGAGTCGGCCGTGGCATTGGCGCGAATCCTGTCCAGCATGCCGTAGGCGATAAAACTCGCCTGGCTGCTCATCAAGGCGCTATCGGTGTACTTCAGTGCCTTGAGCTGCACCCCGGCAGCGCCCAATAGGCCGAGCCCCAGGATCAGCAACGCCACCAACACCTCGATCAGGGTCATGCCGCCCTGCACACGCCGACCGCCCATACACTGCCCCCCAAAACCGTCCGTTGTTTGAGGCAGACCTTGACGACCCGACACGACGCCCCTGCATCCGCGAAACGAACCGCTGCCGGCCTGCCGATGCCCTTGAAATGCATCGCCTTGAAGCCATCAGGGTAGCGGCAAGAACAGTAGGCGGCGGGCAGGTGGAACAACCCGCAATACATTCGGCGCAGTGCTATTAGCGACGCCTCAAAACACCGCTAACTGACATCGCGACCGGCGCGGCCACGCGAAAACCAGGGCGTCGCCCGGCCCGGCGGCGACACCCAGAGCACCCGCCCCCTCAAGCCATGGCGACCGGATGAAATGCCTTGTATGCAAGTCCATGACCCGCCCGGCGACGGAGTTCGGCTATAACGGGCTTGGCCTTCGAACCCTCGCCGGCCAACTGTTCGGGGTTCAACCAAGGGCCGTGCATGGAGCGCCGACCCACTCGCCTTCAAGGAGGAACACGACATGAAACAGAAGGGATTCAGTCTGCTGGAGATACTCACCACCCTGACGTTACTGGGCGTGCTGTTGCAGTTTTTCACCGGTTCATTCAGCCAGTCGATCCTGGCCAACCGCAGCCAAGAAGCAGCTCAGCAACTCGCCAGTGGCCTGCGCAATGCCCGCACCGCAGCCATCCTGCACAACCGCACTACCGTCATTCATGCCTTGGAGCAGGATTGGAGCCGCGGCTGGCGGATCATTCTGGACCTCAGCGGCAAAGGCGCGGACGACCACGACAACCCAGTGCTGATCGAGCGCCAGGGCAGCGAGGCGGTGGGGATTGTGGGCAATCGCCCGGTACAGGACTTTGTGCGCTTCAGCGCCCTGGGACATCCGCTGCTGCCCAGCGGTGCCTTTCAAGCCGGAACCCTGCATATCTGCGCCAGGGATGGCGAGACCAGCCAGCACCAGGTGGTGCTGTCACGCAGTGGCCGAGTGAGCCTGCGCGGCAACGTCGCCGAGCAGGCTCTGTGCGCACGACCAGCTTGATCAGAGCAGGGAGCGCACGCGCAGCTCTTTGGGCATGGAGAAGGTGATGTTTTCTTCACGACCGGCCAGTTCGTCGGCACCCGTGGCACCCCAGGCCTGCAACTGCTGGATCACCCCACGCACCAGTACTTCCGGAGCCGAGGCGCCGGCAGTGATGCCGATACGCTCGACACCGTCGAACCAGCTGCGCTGCATATCTTCAGCACCGTCGATCAGGTAGGCCGGTGTGGCCATGCGCTCGGCCAGCTCACGCAGGCGATTGGAGTTGGAACTGTTGGGGCTACCCACCACCAGCACCACGTCGCATTCGTCAGCCAGTTGCTTGACCGCGTCCTGGCGATTTTGCGTGGCGTAGCAAATGTCGTCCTTGCGCGGCCCGCCAATCGCGGGGAAACGCGTGCGCAAGGCATCGATCACGCGGCTGGTGTCGTCCATCGACAAGGTGGTCTGGGTTACGAAGGCGAGCTTGTCAGGGTTGTGTACTTGCAGTTCGGCTACATCCTTCTCGTCCTCCACCAGGTAGATGGCTCCGCCATTGCTGGCGTCGTACTGGCCCATGGTGCCTTCGACTTCCGGGTGCCCCGCATGGCCGATGAGGATGCATTCACGACCGTCGCGGCTGTAGCGCGCCACTTCGATATGCACCTTGGTCACCAGCGGACAGGTGGCATCAAAGACTTTCAGGCCACGACCGGCCGCCTCGCTGCGCACGGCCTGGGAAACCCCGTGGGCACTGAAAATCACAATGACGTCGTCCGGCACCTGATCCAGTTCTTCGACAAAGATCGCGCCACGGCTGCGCAGGTCTTCGACGACAAATTTGTTGTGCACCACTTCATGCCGCACATAGATCGGTGGCCCGAAGACCTCCAGGGCACGATTGACGATTTCGATCGCCCGGTCCACACCGGCGCAGAAGCCACGGGGGTTGGCGAGTTTGATTTGCATGCTGTGCCTCGTGTCTTGCGCGCAAGAAGTTAGATCGTTGTAGACAGCGGATCGCCGGTAAACCGGCTCCTACAGAATAGAAGACGGTATCCCGGCGATGCTGTTAAAGCGCTTTGACGCCGATGATTTCCACGTCGAAGGTCAAGGTCTTGCCTGCCAGCGGGTGGTTGAAGTCGATGGTCACTTCAGCCTCATCGAAGGCTTTGACCACACCCGGCAATTCAGTGTTCGCCGCATCGTTGAAGATCACCAGCAAACCTTCAGACAGCTCCATGTCCTGGAACTGGGAACGCGGGATGATCTGCACGTTCTGCGGGTTGGGCTGGCCAAAGGCGTTTTCCGGCTCGATGGTCAGGTTGCGCTTGTCACCGACCTTGAAGCCAAAGAGCGCGGCCTCGAAACCCGGCAGCAGATTGCCGTCGCCGACCTTGAAGGTCGCCGGGGCTTTGTCGAACGTGCTGTCGACCGTGTCGCCGTTCTCAAGGCGCAATGCGAAGTGCAAAGTGACTTCCGTGTTCTGACCGATGCGTTGCTCAGCCAATACCTGTTCAGTCATGAACGGTCTCTCCGGTTTTCTTGCTCTTGAACATATCCAGGGCCAGCATCACCGCGCCCACGCTGATCGCGCTGTCGGCAAAGTTGAATGCCGGGAAGTACCAGCGGTTCTGCCAGTGCACCAGGATGAAATCGATCACATGGCCCAGGGCAATGCGGTCATACAGATTGCCCAGAGCACCGCCCAGCACCAGGGCCAGGGCGACTGCGAGCCAGGTTTCATTGCGCCCGAGGCGTTTGAGCCAGACCACCAGCACCACGCTGACCACCACCGCGATCAGCGCGAACAGCCAGCGCTGCCAGCCGGAGCTGTCAGCCAGGAAGCTGAAAGCGGCGCCGGTGTTGTAAGCCAGGGTCCAACTGAAGTAATCCGGGATCACCACAATCTGTTGGTACATCGACAGCGAGCTTTCGAAGTGCAGCTTGCTGACCTGGTCAATGACCAGGACCAGCACGCTCAACCACAACCAGCCCAGGCGGCCGAAACGGCCAGCGGCATTAGGCATAGTGACGAACCTCGCCTTCGCCGCTGATGTTGTCCACACAGCGACCGCAGATTTCCGGGTGCTCTGGGTGCACGCCGACATCTTCACGGCAGTGCCAGCAACGGGCGCACTTGGCGAAGCTCGACTTGACCACTTTCAGCTTCAGGCCGCTGACTTCGGTGGCCACAGCGTCTGCCGGGGCCTGGGCGAATGGCGCCAGGCTCGCGGTAGAGGTGATCAACACAAAGCGCAGCTCGTTGCTCAGTTTGGCCAGGTCGGCGGTCAGGCCTTCTTCGGCAAACAGGGTGACTTCGGCTTGCAGGTTGCCACCGACGGCCTTGGCCGCACGCTGAACTTCCAGTTCCTTGTTCACCGCTACCTTGACGGCCATCACGCCTTCCCAGTACTCGCGGCCCAGCTCGAAGTCGGCCGGCAGCTCGGTCAGGCCTTCGTACCAAGTGTTGAGCATCACCGATTCGTTGCGCTCGCCCGGCAGGTATTCCCACAGCTCGTCGGCGGTGAAGGCCAGGATCGGGGCGATCCAGCGCACCAGCGCTTCAGAGATGTGGTACAGCGCGGTCTGCGCCGAACGACGTGCCTTGCTGTTGGCGCCGGTGGTGTACTGGCGGTCCTTGATGATGTCGAGGTAGAAACCACCCAACTCCTGCACGCAGAAGTTGTGGATCTTCGAGTAGACGTTCCAGAAGCGGTATTCGCCGTAGTGCTCCTGCAACTCGCGCTGCAGCAACAGGGTACGGTCCACGGCCCAACGGTCCAGGGCGAGCATGTCCTCGGCCGGCAGGATGTCAGTGGCCGGGTTGAAGCCGGTCAGGTTGGAAAGCAAGAAACGCGCGGTGTTACGAATACGTCGATAGGCGTCGGCGCTGCGCTGCAGAATCTGCTCGGAGACTGCCATCTCGCCGGAGTAGTCGGTGGAGGCCACCCACAGACGCATGATGTCGGCGCCCAGGGTGTCGTTGACTTTCTGCGGTGCGATCACGTTGCCCAAGGACTTGGACATCTTGCGGCCGGACTCATCGACGGTAAAGCCGTGGGTCAGCAGCTCGCGGTACGGCGCATGGTTATCGATGGCGCAGCCGGTCAGCAACGACGAATGGAACCAGCCGCGGTGCTGGTCCGAACCTTCCAGGTACAAGTCGGCACGCGGGCCGCTCTCATGGCCCATCGGGTGGGAGCCGCGCAGGACGTGCCAGTGGGTGGTACCCGAGTCGAACCACACGTCCAGGGTGTCGCTGATCTTGTCGTACAGCGGCGCCTCATCACCGAGCAACTCGGCGGCATCCATCTTGAACCAGGCTTCGATGCCTTCGGCTTCGACACGCTGGGCGACGACTTCCATCAGTTCAACGGTACGCGGGTGCAGCTCACCGCTTTCCTTGTTGAGGAAGAACGGGATCGGCACGCCCCAGTTACGCTGGCGGGAGATGCACCAGTCCGGACGGTTGGCGATCATCGAGTGCAGGCGCGCCTGGCCCCAGGCCGGAACGAACTGGGTGTCTTCGATGGCTTTGATTGCACGCTGACGCAGGGTGTCGCCCGCAGCAGGCTCTTTGTCCATGCCGATAAACCACTGCGCCGTGGCGCGGTAGATCAGCGGGGTCTTGTGGCGCCAGCAGTGCATGTAGCTGTGTTCGATGGTTTCGGTGTGCATCAGCGCACGACTTCCGACAGCTTCTCGACGATCGCCGGGTTGGCCTTCCAGATGAACTGGCCGCCGAAGAACTCTAGAGCAGGCGCATACACGCCGTTGCTCTGCACCGGGTTGAGGATGTCGTCGTTGACCATGCCGTAGGCTTTGCAGGTCACGAAGTCGTCCACGCCGTAGGCCGGGGCGGAGTGAACCACACCGGTACCGGCGCCCAGTTCAACGTAATCGGCCAGGTAGACCGGCGACAGGCGATCGTAGAACGGGTGACGGAAGTTGATCAGCTCCAGCGCCTTGCCGGTGGTGGTGGCGATCACCGAGCCTTCCAGCGCGTAGCGTACCAGGCACGACTCGACCAACTCTTCGGCCAGAACCAGCAGTTTGTCGCCGACATCCACCAGGGCGTAGTTGAATTCCGGGTGAACGTTCAGCGCCTGGTTGGCGGGGATGGTCCACGGGGTGGTGGTCCAGATCACGATGGCGGCCGGCTTGCTCAGGGACGGCAGGCCAAAGGCTTCGGCCAGGCGCGCGTCGTCGGCAATCGGGAAAGCCACGTCGATGGTCGCGGACTTCTTGTTTTCGTACTCGACTTCCGCCTCGGCCAGGGCCGAACCGCAGTCGAAGCACCAGTTCACGGGCTTGAGACCCTTGAACACGAAGCCACCCTTGACGATTTCAGCCAAGGCACGGATTTCGCCCGCCTCGTTCTTGAAATCCATGGTCTTGTACGGGTTGGCCCAGTCGCCCAGCACGCCCAGGCGGATGAACTCGGACTTCTGGCCTTCGATCTGCTCGGTGGCGTAGGCGCGGCACAGCTCACGCGTCTTGTCCGCGCCCAGGTTCTTGCCGTGGGTCACTTCGACTTTGTGCTCGATCGGCAAGCCGTGGCAGTCCCAACCCGGAACATAAGGCGCGTCAAAACCCGACAGGGTCTTGGAGCGGATGATCATGTCCTTGAGAATCTTGTTCAGCGCATGACCGATGTGAATCGTGCCGTTGGCGTAGGGAGGGCCGTCGTGCAGGACGAACTTCGGACGATCCTTGCCAATCTCGCGCAACTTACCGTACAGGCCAATGCTGTCCCAGCGCTGCAGAATCTGCGGTTCGCGCTGAGGCAGGCCGGCCTTCATTGGGAAGGCGGTGTCCGGAAGGTTTAGCGTGGCTTTATAGTCGGTCATTTAAGGCTCTTCATTAGCGATTGGCGCTATGGATACGTGCCACTTGGGCACGGGCGGCGGCAACATCCGCATTGATCGCCGTCTTCAGCGCCTCCAGAGAGGCAAAACGCTGCTCTTCACGCAGCTTATGGTGGAAAACCACCGTCAAACGCCGGTCATACAGATCGCCGGCAAAATCTAAAAGGTGCACTTCCAGGTGGGCTTTGCCGTCACCTACAACCGTTGGCCGCACGCCGATGTTGGCGACCCCCGGCCAAGGCTGGCCGTCGATCTCCACACTCACCAGGTACACCCCGGAAAGCGGTACGCGACGACGCTTGAGTTGCACGTTGGCCGTTGGCGTGCCCAGTTGGCGCGCCAACTTCTGACCGTGCAAGACCCGCCCCGCAATGCGGTACGGACGGCCCAGCAGACGCTCGGCCAAGGCAAAATCGGCAGCGGCCAGGGCATTGCGGACCTGGGTGCTGCTGACCCGCAAGCCTTCCAACTCGACAGTCTGCGCCGCTTCAACGGTAAACCCGTGGCGGCTGCCGGCCTGCTGGAGGAATTCGAAATCACCGACCCGGTCGCAGCCGAAACGGAAGTCATCACCTACTTCCAGGTGCTGCACACCCAGGCCGTCCACCAGAATCCGCTCGACGAACTCAGTGGCGCTGAGCTTGCTCAGGCGCTGGTTGAAGGCCAGGCACAGAACCCGATCAACCCCTTCGCGCGCCAGCAACTGCAGCTTGTCACGCAGCCGCGCGAGCCTGGCAGGAGCGGTGTCCGGAGCGAAGAATTCCCGCGGTTGCGGCTCGAAAATCACCACACAGCTGGGCACGCCCAACTCGAGCGCACGTTCACGCAGCCGCCCCAGGATAGCCTGGTGACCACGGTGAACACCGTCAAAGTTGCCAATAGTGGCGACACAGCCCCGATGCTGGGGGCGCAGATTGTGGAGGCCTCGAACCAGCTGCATAACGCGCTTCTTGCTCATAAAGTGGCCGATTATAACCACACCCGGCGGCTGACGACAGGCAACACCGCCACCCAAAGTGATCGAACCGACAAAACTGCGGCCCGGGCCACGCCCGGGGCTAAAAAGGCCTCAGCTCAGCGCCTTGCGATTGAAGTCCCGCAGACGGAACCCCAACAACGCCAGCACGCCGAAATAGGCCACCACACCCGCCACCACCAGCACACCAAGGCGCAGGAAGCGCTGCAGCATGTGCCCCTGATCCCAGGCTGGCATGAAATGCATCAGCCCCAGCAGGACGGCGGACATCACCGTGACCGCCAGCACCAGCTTGAAAGCGAACATCGCCCAACCGGGCTGTGGCTGGAACATCTTCTGCTTGCGCAACTGATAAAACAGCAAGGTGGCATTGATACAGGCACCGCCACTGATGGCGAGGGCCAGGCCCGCATGCTGCAGAGGACCAATAAACACCAGGTTGAGCAACTGAGTGACGACCAGGGTAAAAATCGCGATTTTGACCGGCGTTCGAATGTTCTGCTGGGCATAGAAGCCCGGCGCCAGGACCTTGATCACGATGATGCCCAGCAAACCCACGGCATAGGCCACCAGAGCACGCTGGGTCATCGCCGCGTCAAACGCACTGAACTCGCCATATTGAAACAGCGAGACCGTCAGCGGCTCGGCCAATATTCCCAGGGCCAGGGAGCATGGCAGCACCAGCACAAAGCACAGGCGCAGCCCCCAATCGAGGATGCGCGAATACTCCTGGCGGTCCTGGCTGGCGTAAGTCTTGGCCAGGGTCGGCAGCAGGATCGTACCCAGCGCCACCCCCAATACCCCCGAAGGCAGCTCCATGAGCCGGTCGGCGTAATACATCCAGGACACCGAACCGGCCACCAGGAAGGACGCGAAGATGGTGTTGATGATCAGGGAAATCTGACTGACAGAGACGCCGAGGATCGCCGGCAGCATTTGCTTCATCACCCGCCAGACCCCGGTATCGCGCAGGTTCAGCCGTGGCAGCACCAACATGCCAATTCTCTTCAGGTGCGGCAGCTGGTACAGCAACTGCGCCAGGCCGCCGGCCAGCACCGCCCAACCGAGCGCCATGACCGGCGGATCGAAATACGGCGTCAGGAACAGGGCAAAGATGATCATGCTGACGTTGAGCAAGGTCGGCACAAAAGCCGGCACCGAGAACCGATTCCAGGTGTTGAGGATGGCTCCGGCCAGGGATGACAGGGAGATCAGCAATATATAAGGGAAGGTCACCCGCAGCAGGTCGGAAGTCAGGGCGAACTTTTCCGGGGTATTGGCAAAGCCCGGCGCCGTGGCCCAGATGACCCAGGGCGCAGCGATCATGCCCAGCGCCGTCACCAGCGCCAGCACCAGGGTCAACAGACCGGAGACATAGGCAACAAAGGTGCGGGTCGCCTCCTCGCCCTGCTGGTTCTTGTACTCCGCGAGAATCGGCACGAACGCCTGGGAGAAGGCGCCTTCGGCAAAGATCCGACGCAGCAGGTTGGGCAACTTGAAGGCGATGAAGAAGGCGTCAGTGGCCATTCCGGCACCGAAGGTGCGGGCAATGATGGTGTCACGAACAAACCCCAAGACCCGGGAAAGCATGGTGATAGAGCTGACAGCGGCCAACGACTTGAGCAGGTTCATGGAAAGGTTGTTTGCCTGTAGATAAACAGCAGGCGAAAAGGCGCCCACTTATGCGATACTCCGCGCCGCAACAGCACAGAGCCAAAGCTCGCGAGTTTACAGGTCAAGCGCCGGAAATAAATATCCCGCCTCTTCAGATCGACCACTCAGCGGAACGCATCACCCGCCCTTGACAAGACTTCAACTCATCGGCATGATTCGCGGCCTATTTTGTTTGCTATTTCCCAAAAAGTCTTTCGAGGAGCTCGACGGTGGCCAACACACCTTCCGCCAAAAAACGTGCAAAACAGGCTGAGAAGCGTCGCAGCCACAACGCCAGCCTGCGTTCCATGGTTCGTACCTACATCAAGAATGTAGTTAAAGCCATCGACGCAAAAGACGCTGAAAAAGCGCAAGCTGCCTATGTTCTGGCCGTACCTGTTATCGACCGTATGGCCGATAAAGGCATCATCCACAAGAACAAAGCTGCTCGCCATAAAGGTCGTCTGAATGGCCACATCAAGGCTCTGAACCTTGCTGCTGCAGCCTAAGCGACACGCTTGTTAAAAAACCGACCCTAGGG
>NZ_JALQCX010000036.1:0-94397 GCF_023241665.1 Pseudomonas morbosilactucae
GTCTTCTTCTGGGCACCAATTCAAACTTCAAGATCATTCTTGAAGCTTCACAAAAACCCGCGAAAGCGGGTTTTTGCGTTTCTGGGCCCCTCTCTTTCTCCCGCTGCAGCCAAACACCTCTACCAAGCCTGTCTTCGACCTCAAGCCGCACATGAGAAATAATATCGTTTATCATTGTTACAAGTTTTTGCGGCACAACAGTGAGGAAACCTGCGAATGATGTTCAGAAACACCCCCCTTCCAACATCCCTTCTGCGTGGCTTGACCATCACTTTGCTGGGACTGACCCTGGCATCTCCACTCACCCAAGCGGCCGATCCGGTTTCCCTGACCCTTTATAACGGCCAGCACAAAGAAGTCGGCGACGCCATCGCCAAAGCCTTCGAGGCCAAGACCGGCATCCACGTTAACGTGCGCAAGGGCAGCAGCAACCAGCTGGCCAGCCAGATCGTCGAAGAAGGCGACCGCTCGCCCGCCGACGTGATCTACACCGAAGAATCTCCGCCGCTGAACAAACTCGGCGAACAAGGCCTGCTGGCCAAAGCCGACGCGGCGACACTCGACGTCCTGCCCAAGGATTATGTCGCCACTAACGGCACTTGGATCGGCGTGACCGCACGAGTCCGCGTCGTCGCCTTCAACCCGAAACTGATCGACGAAAAAGACCTGCCCAAATCGGTCATGGAGTTCTCCGAGCCGCAGTGGCAAGGCAAGGTCGGCTTCGTGCCCACCAGCGGCGCCTTCCAGGAGCAAGCGGTTGCGATCATCAAGCTGCATGGCAGAGACGCCGCTGAAGAATGGCTGACCGGCCTGCGCGCCTTCGGCAAAACCTACAGCAACAACATGGTAGCGTTGAAAGCCGTGGAGAACGGCGAGGTCGCCACCGTGCTGGTGAACAACTACTACTGGTTCGCCCTGCAACGGGAAAAAGGCCAACTCGACTCCAAACTGCACTACTTCACCGATGGCGATGTCGGCGGCCTGATCACCGTCTCCAGCGCAGCAGTCTTGAAGTCCAGCAAGCACCCGAAAGAAGCCCAGCAATTCCTTGCCTACATGGCCAGCGAAGAGGGCCAGCGTGTCATCACCCAGACCACCGCCGAATACCCGCTGCACAAAGGCATGGAGTCTGACCGCGGCCTCAAGCCCTTCAGCGAGCTGCAAGCCCCTAAAGTCACACCCGCCGACCTGGGCAATGCCGAAGAAGCCCTGGAACTGGAACGTGAGGTTGGCCTGAACTGATGAGCACATCGTTGCCCGCCTCCGCCTCGCGCGCCGGCTACGTGCCGAGGCGCAAGCGGCCTTCGATCTGGTTGCTGCTGCCGGTCCTGCTCCTGGTCGGCCTGAGCTTGCTGCCATTGCTGTATGTCGGGCTCAAAGCCTGGCAAGCCGGCTGGGCGGAGGCGTTGCACTTGCTGTGGCGCCCCTATGTCTTTCGCCTGCTCAGCAACACATTGCTGCTGATGGTCGGGGTCACCCTGTCCTGCGTAGTGGTTGGTCTGTCCCTGGCCTGGTTGCTGGAACGCAGTGACCTGCCGGGCCGGCGTATCTGGGGGGTCGTCCTGTGCCTGCCCTTTGCCGTGCCGGCCTTTGTCAGCAGCTTCACCTGGGTCTCCCTCAGCGCCAGCTTCGAAGGCCTGGGCGGCGCGATCCTGGTGATGAGCCTGTCCAAATACCCCTTGGTGTTCCTGCCCGTGGCAGCCACCCTGCGCAATCTCGACCCCTCCCTCGAGGAATCAGCCCGCACCCTGGGAGAGAACCGCTGGGGTGTGTTCTTCAAGATCACCCTGCCCCTGCTCTGGCCCTCGGTCCTGGCCGGCGCATTGCTGATCGCCCTGCATATGCTGGTGGAGTTCGGCGCCCTGTCGATCATCGGCCTGCAAACCTTTACCACGGCGATTTATCAGCAGTTCGAACTGGAATTCAGCAACGCCAACGCTGCCATGCTCTCAGCCGTATTGCTGGCTCTGTGCCTGATCCTCCTGTGGCTGGAACTGCGGGTGCGCGGCAAAGGCCGCCATGTCCGCACCGGTCAAGGCGCGGCGCGGCATGCGGAACAGGTGCGCCTGGGCAAATGGGCCCTTGGCGGCCAGCTCTACTGCCTGCTGCTGACCCTGATCGGTAGCGGCATTCCCCTGGGGATGCTGGGTTACTGGCTGGACGTGGGCTCATCGGCGGCGTTCCCGGTGGCCGCCATCAGCGAAGCCCTGCTGTCATCCCTGGCACTGTCTTTGGGAGGGGCCGCGCTGTGCCTGGTCCTGGCAGTTCCCGTGGGCTTGCTGGTGGTACGCCACAAAGGCCGCCTGGCACTCTGGGCCGAACGCCTGCCGTACCTGCTGCATGCCCTGCCAGGCCTGGTGATTGCCCTGACGCTGGTGTACTTCGCCCTGCACTACGTGCCGGCGCTGTACCAAACCTCGGCCTTGCTGCTGATTGCCTATGCGCTGCTGTTTTTGCCACTGGCCCAGGCGCCGATCCGCACCGCCCTGAACAAGGCCGCACCACAGCTGGAAGAGGCCGCCAAAACCCTGGGCGCGTCATCGTTCAGTGCTTTTTGCCGGGTGACCCTGCCGATTATCTTTCCGGCCCTGGGCGCCGCGTTTGCCCTGGTGTTCCTGGATGCGATGAAGGAACTGACCGCGACCCTGCTGCTCAGCCCAACAGGACTGAACACCCTGGCGACTGAAGTTTGGGCGCACACGGCGAATGTGGAATTTGCGGCCGCAGCACCCTATGCGGCACTGCTGATCCTGGTATCGGGGTTACCGGTTTATCTGCTGACGACCAAGATGTACCTGAGTCGTTGAGCAGTGCTTCGCCGGCAAGCTAGCTTCTACAACAGATCGTAGGAGCCGGCTGGCCAGCGAAGTGTCAGGCGCGGAACTGCCCCAGGCTGGCTTTCAATTGGGCCGCCAGATTATCCAGGACCTTGCCGCTGGCCGTGGTTTCCACCACCGCCTGGGCCGCACGCTCAGCCTGGGCGTGAATGGTTTCCACCCGCCCCCTGACGGCCTGCGCGCCCTGAGCCTGATGAGCCGCTGCCTGGGTAGCCAGGCCAATCGCAGCATGCACCTGCTCCACGGAAGACTGCACGGACTGCTGCCGGCGCGCACTGTCACGCAGCACCAACAAGCCTTCGCTGGCTTGGCGCCCGGCCTGGCCAATGGCGGTCACGGCCTCCCGCGCGCCCTGCTGCAGGGCAACGATATGGGACTGGATATCGCCCGTGGAACTCTGAGTCTTGCTGGCCAGGGCCCGCACCTCATCGGCCACCACAGCAAAACCACGCCCCGTCTCACCCGCACGAGCCGCCTCGATTGCCGCGTTCAAAGCCAGCAGGTTGGTTTGCTCGGCAATCCCATGAATCACCGTGAGCACCACCTCGATCTGTTCACTCTGCTGGGCCAGGCGCTCAATCACTTTGGCACCGGTATCCACCTGCCCGGCCAGCGCCTCGATCAAACCACCGACCTGAGCCGAAGTCCGCGTGTTCTCATCCGTGGCCTGGCGAATTTCCACCACTTGCTGCAACGCCGCCTGCATGGCCTGGCTCTCGGCCTGGGCCTCATCGGCCATTTGCGAAAGCGCCCGCAAGCTTTCAGCCACTTCGTCGCGCTGTGCCTCGGCAGCGGCATCCGCCCCGGCGTTGCGCAAGCTCATGGCGCCGATCTCGACACCGGTGCGCTGGGCCACATCACCGGCCTCGCGGACGATTGGCTGCAGCTTGTCCACAAAGCGATTGACCGCCGATGCCATGTCGCCGATCTCGTCATTACTGTTGAGCTGGACACGCTTGGTGAGGTCACCCTCGCCCGCCGCCAGGTCGTTCAGCGCCGCGATCAACAGGTGCAGCTTGTTCACCACACGCCGCCCCAGCACCACCGCCAACAGCAGCAAAACCCCGCAACCCACCAGCGCCAGGCCCATGCCGATCCGCCAGCGCAGCGTTCCTGCGGCGTCCTGCACGGTGCTGGCGGTATTGGCCTGCATCGCCGCAGCCGTGCCCTGGGCGGACTGCAAGCGCGCGCGCATGGCCGCCGAACTGTCCGCAGAAGCGCCCTTGAGGCTGTCGCCCACCAACTGGTCACCGCTGGCAATCAACGCCGTGAAGCGCTTATCCAGCGCCGCCACATCCGCCTCGACCGAGGCCGTGGAAACCCCCATCAGCACCTTGCCGATTTCCACACCATTGGGATTGATCGGTGCCTCGAGGTAATAGACCGATGGATCATTCTTCGCCGCGTTCAGCACCTTATCCAGTGCCCGATCACCCTGGCCCTTTTCCAGCAGCGCCTTGTTGATCGGATTCTCCCGATTCAAGTAGCGCGTCAGGTGCTCACCCGCAGCGTCGTCGTAGACCACAAACAACACATTAGGGTTGCGCTGCGCGCGCCGGGCGAACTCGGAGAGGGTCGGGACATCGTTATCCCACATGGCACGCGGCGCGACCGAGGCGAGTAACTGGGCCATGTCGTTGGCCGAATCCTTGAGATCCTTCTCCAGGGTGGCTCGCAACTGCGCCTGCTCTTCCTTGAGGCGGGAAGACAAACCCGCCGTAAGACGCTGACGCGTATTGCTGGACAGGCTTTCCAGGCTGGAGGTGACCTCTTGGGCCGCTTGCTCCAACTCACTGGAGAGCTTTTGACTATCAACGCCCAGGCCCGCAGCCAGATCAGCCTCAAGGGCCGTCACCGTGCTCCGGGTCAGCGCAACCGCCACCAGTACCTGCACCAAAAGGGCGATACCGAGCGTAACGAACACAGGCCGCAACAAACGGCTTTGTAACAGTGAGAGAACGGCCGACACAGGAAATCCCTCTACTTTGACGCCATTAAATTGATGGCACTCTAGAAGTGGAAATTACAGCAAGGGTCGTGCCGTCCAACCCACAGAAACGACAAAGGGCCCTCGAAGGGGCCCTTTGTGTTTTACATCAACAACTTATCAAGCGAACGGATGACGCAGAACGATGGTTTCGTTGCGGTCCGGGCCCGTCGAAATAATGTCGATTGGCGCGCCGACCAACTCTTCGATGCGTTTGATGTAAGCACGTGCAGCGGCAGGCAGCTCTTCCAGGGTCTTGGCACCCAGGGTCGAATCGCTCCAGCCTGGCATCTGCTCGTACACCGGCTCCAGGCCGATGTAGCTGTCAGCGTCGGTCGGCGCGTCGATGACGGCACCGTGCTCGTTCTTGTAGCCGACACAGATGTTGATGGTTTCCAGGCCGTCCAGAACGTCCAGCTTGGTCAGGCACAGGCCCGAGATGCTGTTGACGTCGATGGCGCGACGCAGGATCACAGCGTCGAACCAACCGCAGCGACGAGCACGGCCAGTAGTCGCACCGAACTCGTGGCCACGCTTGGCCAGGAAGGCACCGACGTCGTCGAACAGCTCAGTCGGGAACGGACCCGAACCCACACGGGTGGTGTAAGCCTTGGTGATGCCCAGGATGTAATCCAGGTACATCGGGCCCACGCCCGAACCGGTAGCGATGCCGCCGGCGGTGGTGTTGGAGCTGGTGACGTACGGGTAGGTACCGTGGTCGATGTCCAGCAGCGAACCCTGGGCGCCTTCGAACATGATGTCCTTGCCGGCACGACGCAGGTTATGCAGCTCGGCAGTGACGTCGAGCATCATCGGCTTGAGCAGCTCGGCGTATTCCATGCACTCGTCCAGAGTCTTCTGGAAGTCGATGGCCGGCTCTTTGTAGTAATTGACCAGTACAAAGTTGTGGTAGTCCAGCAACTCGCCCAGCTTGGCGGCGAAACGCTCGCGGTGGAACAAGTCACCGATACGCAGGCCACGACGGGCCACCTTGTCTTCGTACGCTGGGCCGATGCCGCGACCGGTAGTGCCGATCTTCTGCTCGCCGCGGGCTTTCTCGCGGGCCTGGTCCAGGGCTACGTGGTAGGACAGGATCAGCGGGCAGGATGGGCTGATGCGCAGGCGCTCGCGCACCGGCACGCCTTTCTCTTCCAGCTTGATGATTTCACGCAGCAGGGCATCCGGCGCAACCACCACGCCGTTGCCGATCAGGCACTGCACGCCTTCGCGCAGCACGCCCGAAGGGATCAGGTGCAGGACGGTTTTCTCGCCGTCGATCACCAGGGTGTGGCCAGCGTTGTGGCCACCTTGGTAGCGCACTACGGCAGCGGCATGTTCGGTCAGCAGATCAACGATCTTGCCTTTGCCCTCATCACCCCATTGGGTGCCCAGGACTACGACATTCTTACCCATAACACTTGTCCTCATTCGCGCAAACTTGGTGCCGGCAGCCGCCGGCAGGAAAACTCAAGAAGCCAGCGGCAATACTTGCCAAAGCCCATTCTGCTGAATCAATTGCCGGTCGCAGTCCGCTTCACGGGCGGCGGCCAAAGGCTGCCCAGGCAACGCCTGGACAACACGCTGACCCTCACTGCGCAACTGGCAAACCTGCTGCCAGAGTGCCGCATCAGTGCTGTCAGGCATCCAGATACCGCCGGACGGTAACTCGACCTCAGCACGCCCCAGGGTCACCAGGGTTTTCAAATCGGTGGAAAAACCGGTCGCCGGCCGGGCACGCCCGAAGTCCGCGCCGATGTCGTCGTAGCGACCGCCCTGGGCGATGGACTGACCTTCACCCGGCACGAACACCGCGAACACCACGCCTGTGTGGTAGTGATAGCCACGCAGCTCACCCAGGTCGAAGTACAGCGGCAACTCAGGGAAACGTGCGGACAAACGATCGGCGATGGTCAGCAACTCGTCGAGCGCCGACAACACCGGAGCCGGCGCAGCAGCCAGACGGCTGCGGGCCGCGCTCAACACTTCACGACCGCCGCACAGATCAACCAGCGAGCGCAACATGTCCGCCAGATCGGCAGGCAAACCTTCGGTCAGGCTAATGACCTCGTCGATCGCCTTGCGTTGCAGGGCATCGAACAATTGTTGCTCCACGGCACCCGACAAACCGGCCGCACGAGCCAGGCCGCGGTAGATACCGACGTGGCCCAGGTCCATGTGCACATCCGGCACATCGGCCAGTTGCAACATGGCCAGCATCAAGCTGATGACTTCAACGTCGCTGCTCGGGCTGGCATCGCCATACAACTCGGCACCCAGTTGAATCGGACTGCGCGAGGACGACAAGGCACGCGGCTGGGCATGCAAGACGCTGCCCGCGTAGCACAGGCGGCTCGGACCTTCACGACGCAGGGTGTGGGCGTCGATGCGCGCCACTTGTGGCGTGATGTCGGCACGGAAACCCATCTGCCGACCCGACTGCGGGTCGATGACCTTGAAGGTACGCAGATCCAGGTCCTGGCCAGCACCTGTGAGCAGGGATTCCAGGTATTCGATATGGGGAGTAACGACGAACTCGTAACCCCAACTCTGGAACAAATCCAACACCTGACGACGCGCCACTTCGATGCGCGCCGCTTCCGGCGGCAGTACTTCTTCGATGCCATCTGGCAGCAGCCAGCGGTCTACCGTTGCCATTACGCCATTCCCCTATGGTCCGGGCGGCAAGCCTGGGGCCAGCCTTGAGTGAAGCAGAAAAGGGCCGCATCCGACGCGAACTCAGCCGGACAGGCAGCTGGAAACCAGCTGTACAGACCCTTTTCCTCGAAAAATCTTGCCGGGCTCTTGAACGAACTTCGGCCAATCAAACATGCAGACGCAAAAAAGCCGGGAATTTCCCGGCTGCCGCATCATACACACGTTTTCCCAAAGGATCACCCCGCGAGGCGTTTTAGCCGCCCGGCGGGGTGCTGCTCAGGTCAGTGCAAGATCAAGGCTTGGCTTTTTCCAGGTAACGGAAAAAGTCGCTGCCCGGATCCAGGACCATGACGTCGGTTTTGTTCGCGAAGCTTTCACGGTAAGCACGCAGACTACGGTAGAACGCGTAGAACTCCTGGTCCTGGCCATAGGCTTTGGCGTAGATCGCTGCGGCTTGAGCATCACCATCACCACGCGCCTCTTCAGACTCGCGATAGGCTTCGGCCAGCAGCACGCGGCGCTGACGATCGGCGTCAGCACGGATGCCTTCAGCCAGCTCGTTACCTTTGGCGCGATGCTCACGAGCCTCACGCTCACGCTCGGTGCTCATACGCTCGAACACGCTGCGGTTCACTTCCTTGGGCAGGTCGATGGCCTTGACGCGAACATCGACCACTTCGATACCCAACTCTTTGTTGGCCATCTTGTTCAAGGACGCAGTGATATCGGCCATCAGCGCATCGCGCTCACCGGAAACCACTTCGTGCAGCGTACGTTTACCGAACTGGTCACGCAGGCCCGACTCAAGACGACGGGACAGACGCTCGTCGGCAATCTGCTTCAGACCGGAAGTTGCGGTGTAGAAGCGCTCGGCATCCTGCACTCGCCACTTGGCAAAGGCATCGACCATCACGGCTTTCTTTTCCAGAGTCAGGAAGCGCTGTGTCGGTGCATCCAGGGTCATCAGGCGGGCATCAAACTTACGCACCTGGTTCACGTAGGGCACTTTCACATGCAGGCCAGGCTGGACATCGGCCTGGACCACACGACCGAACTGCAGCAACACCGCACGCTCGGTCTGAGCGACGATGTAGAAGCTGTTCCAGGCAACCACCGCCACGACAACACCCACAATCAGGGCGATCAGCGATTTATTGCTCATCAGCGACTCTCCCTAGAACGTGTCTGCTGTTGCTGCAAATCAGCCGCCGCACGTGCATTCACTTCATTGCTAGCCGCAGACGCTGCACCCGTTACCGGAGCATTGCCGCCACGACCGCTGTCGATCATTTTGTCCAGCGGCAGGTAAAGCAGGTTGTTCTGCCCGCCCTTGTTGCCGGTCACCAGCACTTTGCTGGTGTTGCTGAAGACTTCCTGCATGGTGTCCAGGTACAGACGCTCACGGGTCACTTCAGGTGCCTTGCGGTATTCGGCTACCAACTTGGTAAAGCGATCCGCTTCACCCTTGGCCCGAGAAACCACTTCGTCGCGATAACCGTTGGCATCTTCAAGGATGCGCTGGGCCTGGCCACGCGCTTCCGGCACGACGCCGTTGGCGTAGGTTTCAGCCTGGTTGCGCGAACGCTGCTCATCTTCACGAGCACGGATCACATCGTCGAAGGCCTCCTGCACTTCACGCGGGGCTGCCGCGCTCTGTACGTTGACCTGGGTCACGGTGATACCGGTGCGATAGGTATCGAGGAAGCGTTGCAGACGCTCCTTGATTTCGCTGGCCATCAACTCACGACCTTCGGTCAGCACCTGGTCCATCGCCGTGGAGCCCACGACGTGGCGCAAGGCGCTGTCGGTCGCATGTTGCAGGCTGATTTCTGGCTGATCGACGTTCAACACGAAGTCTTGCAGGTTGCTGATCTTGTACTGCACGGTCAGCGGCACTTCGACGATGTTCTCGTCTTCGGTCAGCATCTGGCCCTGCTTGGTGTAGGCACGCTCACGCGTGACGTTCTCCATGTACTTCTTGTCGATCGGCGGGAAGTAGATGTTCAGGCCCGGGCCGACGGTTTCATAGTACTTGCCGAAGCGCAGCACCACGGCCTGCTCCTGCTCGTCGACGACGTAAACCGCGCTGTACAGCCACACGGCCGCCAGCACGACAAGACCGATGCCCAGCAAGCCGAAACCACCGCCCTTGCCGGAGCTACCGCCGTCATCACCACGTTTTTTACCACCACCGAACAACCCATTCAGGCCTTCCTGCAGCTTACGGAAGGCCTCGTCGAGATCTGGCGGCCCCTTGCGGTCGCCGTTATTACGGCGCTTACCACCCCAAGGATCCTGATTATTCGAGTTGCCACCCGGCTCATTCCAAGCCATAGCGCTCTCCATCTGATAAAGCAAAGACGCACCCACGCGCGCCGACCAATGCTACAGAATGCCTGCTACAGCGGCACAACCGCTTGCCCAGGCTTTTATTGCAAAGTGTGTTGCTCGATGAACTCCAGCGGCTGCATGCCTTCGCGACTTACCAGTCGATTCAACTCGACTCGCGGCAAACGAACAGCAAGCAGACTGACGCCTTCTTCATCGTGGTCTTCCTTTTGCACCGCGCCCAACTCGAAGAACTGTGCACGCAGTCGAGCAAAACGCTGAGGCAAGCGCAAGGTGCCTACGAACAAATCATCGCCCAGCAACTCGGCGATGGCTTGCTTGAGTAAATCCAGACCCCGACCGTCTTGAGCCGATAGCCAGACGCGCTGCGGATTGCCATCGGCATCACGCTGAATCTGCGGCTCCACGCCCTCGAGCAAATCGAGTTTGTTATAGACCTCCAGGATCGGCAAGTCTTGGGCCCCGATCTCTCCGAGCACCACCATGACCTGTTCGATCTGGGCCATGCGCTCAGGCTCATGGGCATCGATCACATGCAGCAACAGGTCGGAATTGCTCGACTCTTCGAGCGTAGCCCGAAACGCCTCGACCAGTTTGTGCGGCAAATGACGGATAAAGCCCACGGTATCGGCCAGCACGATCGGCCCCAGGTCATCCAGTTCCAGACGACGCAGAGTGGGGTCGAGGGTGGCAAACAATTGGTCGGCGGCATATACGTCGGACTCGGTCACCGCATTGAACAGCGTGGACTTGCCGGCGTTGGTGTAACCCACCAGGGACACAGAAGGAATATCAGCCCGCTTGCGGCCGCGACGAGCCTGCTCGCGCTGACTGCGGACCTTCTCCAAGCGCCCCTTGATCTGCCGCAGGCGAACCCGCAGAAGGCGTCGGTCGGTTTCCAGCTGGGTTTCACCCGGGCCACGCAGACCGATACCGCCTTTCTGCCGCTCAAGGTGAGTCCAGCCGCGAACCAGTCGGGTACTCATATGCTCAAGCTGAGCCAGTTCGACCTGGAGCTTGCCTTCATGGGTACGGGCGCGTTGGGCGAAAATATCGAGAATCAGACCCGTGCGGTCAATCACGCGGCACTCGAAAGCACGTTCGAGGTTACGTTCCTGACTGGGCGTGAGGATGTGATTGAAAATCACCAGGTCTACCTGTTCGGCTTTGACCAGGTCGCGTAATTCTTCGACCTTGCCGCTGCCAACCAGGTATTTGGCGGTTGGCCGATGACGCGGCACGTTTACAAACGCGACGGTCTCGGCGCCGGCCGATTTTGCCAGCTCCTGAAACTCCTGCGGATCTTCGCGCGCCTCAGGGTCCTGACCATCCAAGTGAACGAGAATGGCCCGTTCACCACCACCGTGGCGCTCAAAGAACAAAGGAGACTCCTATCAGGCGTTACCTGGCTCAGCGTCACCCTGTTCGGATTCGGATGCGCTAGGCAGACGAATTGGACGAACTGGAACTACTGTCGAGATAGCGTGCTTGTAAACCATCTGGCTGACGGTGTTTTTCAGCAGGATAACGAACTGGTCGAAGGACTCGATCGTACCCTGCAGCTTGATCCCGTTGACCAGATAGATGGAAACCCCAACTTTCTCTTTACGCAAAGTATTCAAGTAAGGGTCTTGTAGCGAATGCCCTTTTGACATGTGCCGCACTCCTTTAAGGATCAATAATAAAAAATTAGAAAAACAGATGGCTTAAGCCGTCACACCCCCAAGGATAGACGGCAATTGCAGGGACTCAGCTCAATATGGAGACCGATCCCAAGTATTTCAAGGCGCGTGGCAGATTGTCGCAATCCAGGCTGTCCAGCCAATGCAGATCAGCCCAACTGCGCAACCAGGTGAACTGGCGTTTCGCCAATTGGCGCGTGGCAATGATCCCCCGCTCCTGCATCTCGGCTGACGTCAGCTTGCCATCCAGATGATCCCAGACCTGCCTGTAACCTACTGCTCGTATAGACGGCAACCCGGCATGCAGGTCACTTCTCGAACGCAGAGCTACGACCTCGTCGATGAACCCCTGTTCCAACATTTGCGTGAATCTTTGTGCAATGCGCTCATGCAGTACCTGCCGATTCGCCGGAGCGATGGCCAAGTTCGCGACAGTATAGGGCAATTGACCCTGTCCCGATGCGCCTGCTTCAGTACTTTGCGCAGATTGTCGCTGGCGGTGAGCCGTCATTGTCTGACCGCTGACCCGGTAAACTTCCAGGGCCCTGCTCAGACGTTGCGGATCATTGGGATGGATCCTGGCCGCCGACTCTGGGTCGATTGCCGCCAATTGATCGTGCAACGCCTGCCAACCCAGTCGCGCGGCCTCGTCTTCCAGCTCGGCGCGCACCTGAGGATCGGCTGGCGGCATATCGGCCAGCCCCTCGAGCAGCGCCTTGTAATAGAGCATGGTGCCGCCCACCAGTAGCGGGATCTTGCCCCGCGCCGTGATATCGGCCATGGCCGCCAAAGCATCAGTGCGAAAGTCTGCGGCGGAGTAACTCTGGGCCGGGTCGAGAATATCGATCAGCCGATGGGGAAACTCCGCCAGCAGCGCCTTGGAGGGCTTGGCGGTACCAATGTCCATGCCGCGATACACCAGCGCCGAGTCGACACTGATCAACTCGCAGGGCAGGACCTTGGTCAGCTCAATGGCCAGATCGGTTTTGCCCGCAGCGGTCGGGCCCATCAGAAAAATCGCTGGAGGAAGCTGGCTCATCAACGACCGCGCAAAAAGAGTTTGTCCAGATCGTCCAGGCCCAGTTGGGTCCAGGTCGGCCGGCCATGGTTGCATTGGCCGCTGCGCTCGGTGTTTTCCATGTCCCGCAGCAGCCCGTTCATTTCCGGCAACGCCAGGCGCCGGTTGGCGCGAATGGCGCCGTGGCAGGCCATGGTGCCCAGCAACTCGTTGAGGTGGGCCTGAATGCGGTCACTGGTGCCGTATTCCATGAGGTCCGCCAACACGTCGTGCACCAAGCGATTGGCCTCAGCCTGCTTGAGCAAGGCCGGGATCTGTCGGATGGCCAGGGTCTCCGGACCCAAACGCTGCAGCTCGAAGCCCAGGCGCTGGAACCAACTGACGTGCTCTTCTGCACAATCCGCCTCGCGCTGGCTGACCGCGATCGACTCCGGTACCAGCAGCGGCTGGCCGCTCAGACCTTCGCTGGCCATGGCCACCTTGAGCCGTTCGTACATGATCCGCTCGTGGGCCGCATGCATGTCCACTAGCACCAGGCCCTGGGCATTCTCCGAGAGAATGTAGATCCCCTTGAGCTGGGCCAGGGCGTAACCCAACGGCGGGATATCCCCCTGGCCGTCCGGCAACGACA
Organism: Pseudomonas morbosilactucae; assembly: GCF_023241665.1. Lineage (NCBI taxonomy): Bacteria > Pseudomonadati > Pseudomonadota > Gammaproteobacteria > Pseudomonadales > Pseudomonadaceae > Pseudomonas > Pseudomonas morbosilactucae. Next base: position 13,160 of record NZ_JALQCX010000036.1, read on the forward strand.
CCGACGGCGCACCCGGCAGCGGCGCGAAAAACTCGCGATAGGCGCTTTGGGCTTCCGCCGCCGGTAAGGTCGACTGCGGCCGCGGCGTGTATTGGTATTGATACCCCGCCCCGGCACCCGAACCCGGCGTAGTCATGGACGGCTGGGCCTGTGGCTGCTCCAGCGCCAAATTGGCCGCCAGGCGCATTTCACCCTGCGGGCCGAACTCGCCGGCTTCAATCCCCGTTGGCCGTACCATGCCAGCGACAGCCGCCGGCGCCGCCAGATGATCCTCCGGACGCACGTCGCCCAGGGCTCGGTGCAGGGTGCCGTAAAGAAAGTCGTGCACCATGCGCCCATCACGGAAGCGCACTTCGTGTTTGGTCGGGTGCACGTTGACGTCGACCACCGCCGGGTCCACTTCGAAAAACAGCACGAACGTCGGGTGCCGGCCGTTGAACAGTACGTCGCGATAAGCCTGGCGCACCGCGTGGGCGACCAGTTTGTCGCGCACGGCGCGGCCGTTGACGAAGAAGTACTGCAGGTCTGCCTGGCTGCGGGAAAAGGTCGGCAGGCCCACCCAACCCCACAGGTGCAACCCGTTGCGCTCGACCTCGATGGGTAGCGCCTGCTCCAGGAAACCCGCGCCGCATATTGCCGCCACGCGCCGGGCGCGGGCTGCATCGTCGTTGGCTTCGTGCAGGCTGAGCACGCTTTTGCCGTTGTGCCGCAGATGGAACGCCACATCGAAACGGGCCAGGGCCAGGCGCTTGATGACTTCTTGCAGGTGATCGAATTCGGTTTTCTCGGCCTTGAGAAACTTGCGCCGGGCCGGGGTATTGAAGAACAGATCGCGCACTTCCACCGAGGTGCCGACCGGGTGGGCCGCCGGCTGGACCCGCGGCGCCATGTCACGGCCTTCGGTTTCCACCTGCCAGGCCTGGTCGGCGTCACGGGTGCGCGAGGTCAGGGTCAAGCGTGCTACGGAACTGATGGACGCCAGGGCCTCACCACGAAAGCCCAGGCTCATCACCCGCTCCAGGTCTTCCAGATCACGAATCTTGCTGGTGGCATGACGCGCCAGGGCCAGGGGCAGGTCGTCGGAGGAAATCCCGCTGCCGTCATCGCGAACCCGCAGCAGTTTGACCCCTGCCTGCTCCACATCCACATCGATCCGCCTAGCGCCCGAGTCGAGGCTGTTCTCCAGAAGCTCCTTGATCACCGACGCCGGGCGCTCAACCACCTCGCCTGCGGCGATCTGGTTGGCCAGGCGCGGGCTGAGCAGCTCGATGCGCGCACTGCTGTTCAGCGGCTCACTCATTCCTTGGCCGCCAATTCAGTGCCTGGAATGGTCAGGGTCTGGCCCACTTTCAGCTCATCGGTCTTCAGGTTGTTGGCACTGCGCAAGGTCGCGGCCGACACTTGGTAGCGCACAGCCAGCATGGCCAGGGTTTCCCCCGGGCTGACCCGGTGATCACGCGGCCCTTGGGCAATCTTCCCGGAGTCGCGCAGCCAGGCAATGTAAGTTCCCGGCGGCGGGTTCTGCTGGAAGAACTGACGCACGCCGCTGCTGATGGAGCGTGCCAGCGCCTGCTGGTGACTGGCGGTGGCCAGCTTGTTGGCCTCGTTGGCGTTGGAGATAAACCCGGTTTCCACCAGAATCGACGGAATATCCGGCGATTTCAGCACCATGAACCCGGCCTGCTCCACACGCTGCTTATGCAGCGGCGTGACCCGACCGATGTTGCTCAGGACCTTCTGGCCCACATTCAGGCTGGAGGTCAGGGACGCGGTCATCGACAGGTCCAGCAGAACCCCGGCCAGCATGCGGTCTTTGTCATCGAGGCTGACGTTGCCAGCACCGCCGATCAAGTCAGAACGGTTTTCACTGTCCGCCAGCCAACGGGCGGTTTCAGACGTAGCCCCACGCTCGGACAAGGCAAATACGGACGCCCCAAAGGCGGCTTTCGAAGGCGCTGCGTCAGCATGGATCGAGACGAACAGGTCAGCGCCCTTCTTGCGGGCGATTTCGGTACGGCCGCGCAACGGAATGAAATAGTCGCCGGTGCGGGTCAATTCGGCGCGGAAGCCCTTGAGGCCATTGATCTGGCGCTGCAGTTCACGGGCGATGGCCAGCACCACGTCTTTCTCATGCTGACCGCGGGAACCGGAAGCCCCCGGGTCTTCGCCACCGTGCCCGGCGTCGATTACCACGATAATGTCGCGTTTGCCCGCCGGTGCCGGCGGCAGCTTGATCGCCGGTTCGACCGGTGTCACCGGAACGGCCGGAACCGTCGCGACATTGGTCGGCGGCGGTGTCGGCGCGGCATCGGCCGGGTTATCGAACAGATCGACCACCAGACGGTTACCGTACTGGGCATTGGGTGCCAGGGTGAAGCTCTTCGGGGTGACGGCCTTTTTCAGGTCGATGACCACCCGCAGGTCGGTTGGCGTGCGCTGCGCTGAACGCATGGCAGAGATCGGCGTATTGGCCGTAGCGATGTTCAATGGGCCGCCCAGGGTCGCGCCATTGATATCGATCACCAGGCGATCGGGGGCCGAGAGGGTGAAGACACTGTGTTGCACCGGGCCGGTCAGGTCGAACACCAGTCGCGTGTTATCCGGTGCCCGCCACAGCCGAACGCTGCGAACCTGTGTTGCGGCCACAGCCTCGACGGCCAATGCCGTAAGCAAGAGTCCTACGACAGCGACCATCGCGCGAATGCGCATACCTAACCCCATAATTTATTTGAATTCCAACGCCAAAGCGGCACACCAGGACTCGCCACGCGAGCCTTGTGATAACAGATGCACAGAGCGCCCGTTGTTATGCGGGCTAATGGTAATGGTCAGGTCCGGCTTTGGCAAAAAGCCTGCACCACGTTGAGGCCACTCCAGCAGGCACAAAGCATCGCCCTCGAAATAGTCACGGATGCCCAGGAACTCCAACTCCTCCGGGTCGACCAAGCGATACAGGTCGAAGTGAAAAGCCCGCACCTCACCGATCTCATAAGGCTCCACCAGGGTGAAGGTCGGGCTCTTCACCGCCCCCACATGCCCCAGCCCACGGATGATGCCGCGCGACAAGGTGGTTTTACCCGCGCCCAGGTCACCTTCAAGAAAGATCACCCCAACGCCTTGGGTCGCCCGCGCAATCTGTGCACCAAACGCGACCATGGCCTCTTCATCGGCCAGATACAGGGTTACTTCAGACACGGTGACTGCTCCTCCAACAACTGACGAATGGCCGGGATCAGATCACTGGCCGCCAACCCGCGCCCTTGGGCGCCTTGACGCTCGCCGGCCGTGGCATGCAGCCACACCGCCAGGCAAGCGGCTTCGAACGCCGGCAAGCCCTGGGCCAGCAACGCCCCCAGCAGACCCGCCAGCACATCCCCCAACCCCGCGGTGGCCATTACCGGATGCCCCTGATCGCAACGGACCAGGTTCCCCTCCGGGCTAGCAATCAGGCTACCAGCCCCCTTGAGCACCACCACCGCTGTATATTTTTTACTCAAAGCCCGAGCTGCGGCAGGACGATCCGCCTGCACCTGGGCCGTGCTCACCCCCAACAGCCGCGCCGCTTCCCCGGGATGAGGCGTGATCACACTGTCGGCCGGCAACAGCAAGCCGCCCTTGGACAACAGATTCAACGCATCGGCATCCCAGACCTGCGGCAGGCGGGCACTGGCCGCGGCGGACAATAAGCTGCGCCCCCAGGCGCCCTGCCCCAGGCCGGGGCCCACCACCAGGACCGAAGCCTGCTCCAGCAGCCCCATCAACTGGTTGGCTGAGTGCGTGCCCAGGGTCATGACTTCCGGCAAGCGCGCCAGGGCCGCTGGTACGTGCTCGCTGCGAGTGGCCAGCGACACCAGGCCGGCGCCACTGCGCAGGGTGCTTTGCGCGCTCAACAACGCGGCACCGCCGAAACCATGGTCGCCACCGATCACCAGCACATGGCCGAACTGACCTTTATGGGCGTCCAGGGAACGGGCGTTCAATCGCGGCAACTGCTCAGCCAACAGTGACTGAACGTCGGGTAATGGGTGATTTGTCTGCGGCATGCGTCTTCGGGCTCCGATGTCTGGCAGAATTATACGCACCTCAGCCCCGGTTTCTCTCGCCTCATGCCCGCTATTACCACCGATCTCCCTGCCCTCGCCCAATCGATCAAGGACTGGGGCCGCGAGCTAGGCTTTCAGCAAGTCGGCATCAGCGGCCTGGACCTGGCCGAGCATGAGCAGCACCTGGAGCGCTGGCTGGCTGCCGGCTACCACGGCGAGATGGAGTACATGGGCGCCCACGGCAGCAAACGCTCCCACCCGGACCAACTGGTGCCTGGCACCTTGCGCGTGGTGTCGCTGCGCATGGACTACCTGCCCGGCGACACCCAGATGGCGCAACGCCTGGCCCAACCCGAGAAAGCCTATGTCTCGCGTTACGCCCTGGGGCGCGACTACCACAAGCTGATCCGCAAACGCGTGCAGCAACTGGCCGAGCGCATTCAGCAAGCCATCGGGCCGTTCGGCTACCGCGCCTTTGTCGACAGTGCCCCGGTCTTGGAAAAAGCCATCGCCGAACAGGCTGGGCTGGGCTGGATCGGTAAGAACACCCTGGTGCTCAACCGCAAGGCCGGCAGTTACTTCTTTCTGAGCGAACTGTTCGTCGACCTACCGCTGCCGGTGGATGCGCCCCACGCCACGGAGCACTGCGGGCGCTGCACCGCCTGCCTCGACATCTGCCCCACCAACGCGTTTGTCGGCCCCTATGTGCTGGATGCCCGACGCTGTATTTCTTACCTGACCATCGAACTGAAAAGCGCGATTCCCGAGGACTTGCGCTCGATGATCGGCAACCGCGTCTTCGGCTGCGATGACTGCCAGATCGTCTGCCCCTGGAACCGTTTCGCCCGGCCGTCCGGCGAAAGCGACTTCAAGCCCCGGCACAACCTGGACAATGCCGAATTGGCCGAGCTGTTCCTGTGGGATGAAGACACCTTCCTCAGCAGCACCGAAGGCTCGCCCCTGCGCCGCGCCGGCTACGAGCGCTGGCTGCGCAACCTGGCGGTGGGCCTGGGCAATGCGCCCTCGAGCATTCCCGTGCTCGAAGCCCTCAAGGCCCGCCAGGACCACCCGTCAGAACTGGTGCGCGAGCACGTGCAGTGGGCCCTGGCACAGCACGCCAGCCGTCAATGTTCGTCGTTGTAGACGAATTTGGGCATTTCCCAATGAAAACGGATCGCCAGCAGCCGTAATAGAAAGCCGCCAAACAAGGTGATCAGGATCGACTGCTCGCCGGGCAATTGCAGATAGATGCACAGCATGTAGCACCAGGCAGCGGCGAAGGAGACGCTGGCATAGAGCTCGCGGCGGAAAATCAGCGGAATGTCGTTGCAGAAAATATCCCGCAGAATGCCGCCGAAGACCCCGGTGATCACCCCACTGACCGAGGCCACCAGCATGCCGTGGCCCATTTCCAGGGCAGTCATGCAGCCAATCAAGGTAAAGGCCACCAGGCCCACAGCGTCGAGCACCAGGAACAGCGAGCGCAGATGGCGCATCAGGGGCGCGATAAAGATCGTCACCAGCGCCGCCACTGAGGTCAGCACCAGGTATTCGGGGTGCTTGACCCAGGTCAGCGGGTAGTGCCCCAGCAGCACATCACGCACCGAACCGCCGCCCAGGGCCGTGATGCAGGCGATCAGCACCACGCCAAACCAATCCATGCCACGGCGACCGGCCGACAAGGCGCCCGTCATGGCTTCAGCGGTAATGGCAATCAGGTAGAGCATCAGCAGCATGATGGCGGTCCTTGCAGGAAGGCGCGCAGTCTACTCAGTTGGCGCAAGCACCAAAAGAGGGCAGCAGAGGGAAATAGGCTGGCGGCAACGTCTGTCGCCGGGCGGCCGGCGACAGACGTTGCGCTTTAGAACTTGATGAAGTGCTTGCGGTAGTGCTGCAACTCGGCGATGGACTCGCGAATATCATCCAGTGCCAGGTGGGTGCTGCCCTTCTTGAAGCTGTCACGCACATCCGGGGCCCAGCGTGCGGCCAACTCTTTCAGGGTCGAAACGTCCAGGTTGCGGTAGTGGAAATAGCTTTCCAGGGCCTTCATGTGGCGAAACAGGAAGCGCCGGTCCTGGCAGATGCTGTTGCCACAGATCGGCGACTTGCCCTTGGGCACCCACTGCTCGAGGAACGCAATGGTCTGCGCTTCGGCTTCGGCCATGCTGATACGGCTGTCGCGCACACGCTGGGTCAAGCCGGAACCACCGTGCTGGCGGGTGTTCCACTCATCCATGCCAGCGAGGATTTCATCGCTCTGGTGAATCGCGATGACCGGGCCTTCAGCCAAGGTATTGAGGTTGCTGTCGGTGACGATGGTCGCCATCTCGATAATGACGTCGGTGTCAGGGTTCAGACCGGTCATTTCCAGATCGATCCAAATCAGATTCTGCGGGTTTTGCATGGGAGGGCTCCTCGGCGTAGTTGCGCAGTTTAGCCTAGAGCACCTGCCCGGCGTGCTAAACTCGCGGCCGTTTTACCTAACCGCTGCATTATCGACACGGAACACCAATGGCCAAACGCCAGCTCAATCGTCGCCAAAACTGGCGCATCGAAAAGATTCAAGGCGAGCGCGCCGCCCGCGCCGCCAAACGCGAATCCTCCGCGGTGGAAGCCCTGGAGGGAGGCGATCTCGGCCCGGAACAGACCGGGTTGGTGATCGCCCACTTCGGCGTACAGGTCGAGGTCGAAGCCCGCGAAGGCGAATTGGCCGGCCAGGTATTCCGCTGCCATTTGCGCGCCAACCTGCCCGCACTGGTCACCGGCGACCAAGTGGTCTGGCGCGCCGGCAACCAAGGCATCGGGGTGATCGTCGCCCAACTGCCGCGCAACACCGAACTGTGCCGCCCGGACAGCCGCGGCCAACTCAAGCCGGTGGCAGCCAACGTCGACATGATTGTGATTGTCTTCGCGCCCATGCCCGAGCCCCACGCCAACCTGATCGACCGTTACCTAGTGGCCGCCGAGCACGCCGGCATCCGCCCGTTGCTGCTGCTGAACAAAGCCGACCTGATCGACGAACAGAACGCCCCGGCGCTCAATGCCTTGCTCGCGGTCTATCGCCAGTTGGGCTATCCGCTGCTGGAAGTCTCGGCGCACCACGGCGACGGCATGGATCAACTGCAAACCCAACTGGACGGGCGCATCAGCGTATTCGTCGGCCAGTCCGGCGTGGGCAAGTCCTCCCTGGTCAACAGCCTGCTGCCGGAAGTCGAAGCCCGTGTCGGCCCGCTGTCGGAGTACTCCGGCCAAGGCACCCACACCACCACCACCGCTCGCCTGTTCCACTTCCCCGGTGGCGGCGAACTGATCGACTCCCCAGGGATTCGTGAGTTCGGCCTTGGGCATGTCAGTCGCGCCGATGTCGAGGCAGGTTTTATCGAGTTCAACGACTTGCTCGGCACTTGCCGTTTCCGCGACTGCAAGCACGATCGCGAACCGGGCTGCGCCCTGCTCATGGCCCTGGAAGACGGCCGCGTGCAACAGCAACGGATGAACAGCTACCGCTCGATCATCGCCAGCCTGCCGGACAGCAGCTACTAAGCCTCACACGCCAGAAACGACAAGGCCGCGATCATCGCGGCCTTGTCGTTTCTGGGCTGGAGCCTAGGGCTGTTTCGGCGCAGTAGGCGCCTGGCCCGGCTCGTCCATCTTCAATACACCGTCTTCGAAGATGTTCATTCGCTGGCGAACCTCATGGGCTGGCAGCGGGTCGGTACCCGGTGGCAGAGCATGAGGATCAACCGCCGCACCTGGCGCTGCGGGCTCAGGGCTCGCTGGAGCATCAGGCGCCTGCTCACCCTCGATCGCCCGCTGGGCTTTCTTGGTCAGCACGACGATGTCGATCCGCCGGTTCACCGGGTTGAAGGGGTCCTTGCGGTCAAACAGCGACGACGAGGCATAACCCACCACCCGCGCCACTTGCGAGTCCGGATAGCTGCCGGCAACCAACGCCCGTCGTGCCGCGTTGGCACGGTTGGCTGAAAGCTCCCAGTTACCGAATTCACCTGCGCCCGAGTATGGCTTGGCGTCGGTATGACCACTGATGCTGATCTTGTTCGGCACCGCCTTGATGGTGTCGGCCATGGCCAGCAGGATGTCCTCGAAGTACGGTTTGAGGCGCGCACTGCCGGAGTCGAACATCGGCCGGTTCTCGGCGTCCATGATCTGGATCCGCAAGCCGTCCTGGGTGATTTCGAAGAGGATCTGATCCTTGAACTTCTGCAGTTGCGGGTTTTCCTCGACCTTGTTCTGCAACTCTTGCAGCAACAGTTCGAGACGCTCGCGCTCCACCTGCTCGGCCATGCCTTCGACTTGCTCGGCGTCGACCGTGACCTTGTCCGGTTGCGGCTGGGACTTGACCTCAGGGTTGAGGGTGGTCTCAGGAGCCAACTCCGGCGTACCGCCCAAATCGATGATGTAGGGCGTGCCGCTTTCGGAGAAGCCGATCGGGTCCTTGAAGTAACCGGCGATGGCGATCTTCTGCTCCGGGGTTGCGGTGGACAGCAGCCACAACACCAGGAAGAACGCCATCATCGCCGTGGCAAAGTCAGCGAAGGCGATTTTCCAGGCGCCCCCGTGATGCCCGCCCGCGAAGCGCTTGACGCGCTTGATGATAATCGGCTGGTTATTTTCCATGACTTAGCGTCCGCGAACCGCTTGTTCCAGCTCGGCGAAGCTAGGACGGTGCCCTGGGTACAGCACTTTGCGCCCGAACTCCACAGCCAGCGATGGCGGCATGCCGGAAGCCGAGGCCACCAGGGACGCCTTGATGGATTCGTAGACGTTGAGCTCTTCCTTGGCATCGTGGGCCAGGGACGTAGCCAACGGACCGAAGAAACCGTAGGCCGCGAGAATACCGAAGAAGGTACCCACCAGTGCCGCACCTACGTGCAGGCCGATGGACGCCTGGTCGCCTTCACCCAGGGAGGCCATGGTCACCACGATCCCCAGTACCGCCGCAACGATACCGAAGCCGGGCATGCCGTCGGCGATACCGGTCACCGCGTGGGAAGGATGCTCGAGGTCTTCCTTCATGCTGAACAATTCCATGTCGAACAGGCCTTCCAGCTCATGGGGAGCCATGTTGCCGGAGGACATGATGCGCAGGTAATCGCAGATGTAAGCGGTCATGCGCTCGTCTTTGAGCACCGCCGGGTACTTGGCGAAGATCGGGCTGGCCGCGGCATCTTCGATGTCCCCTTCAATGGCCATCATGCCTTCGCGACGGCTCTTGTTGAGGATCTCGTAAACCAGGCCCAGGACTTCCAGGTAGAAGGTGTGGGTGAAACGCGAGCTGAACATCCCCAAGGATTTCTTGATGACGTGCATCGTCATGTGCCCGGGGTTGGCCTGCAAGAATGCGCCGAACGCCGCACCGCCAATGATCAACACCTCGAAAGGCTGGATCAGGGCTGCGATTTTACCGTGGGAGAGCACGTATCCGCCGAGCACGCTCGCGAATACGACGATGATGCCGATAATTTTAGCCATAGGTAGGAGAGTACTTATTGAGTCGGGTTCAAGGTCATATTCGGAAGTTCGTAAAACTCTTCTTCTACTTATCGGCAAAACTGCGCCAGACTATAGCTCGTTAAGGCGAAAAGCCAGTTTGGCCCGCTCTGGGCGTGTTTGCAGCAGACGATGATTGTGTCCAACCATGTCTAATGAAACGACAGTCCCACATCCAACGCCCCGCACACTTGATGCCTGGGTCAAGCGCCTGAATGCCGTGCGCTTGCCCGTGCCGCAAGCCAGCCATGATCGAGTATGCAAAGCCATTGCCAACAACCGCAGCTCATTGCGGGAAATTGCCGACCTGATGCAGAACAGTCCGGCACTGGCCTTGAGCGTGATTCGTGAAGCCAACGCCCACACCCACGGCAGCATGAGTGAGCCGGCGGAAAACCTGGAAATCGCCGTCAACCGCCTGGGCCTCAAGCGCACCGAAGAGCTGCTGGCGCAACTGCCGACCCTGCCCGAAGCCCAGATCCCTCAGCCCCTGCGTCAGCTGCAGTTGATCAGCCAGCATGCCACCCAACAAGCCAATGGTTTCTTCGCCGCGCGCCTGGCCCGACTCTGGCAGGACATCCACTGGGGCAGCCTGCTGTTTCTCTCGCCGCTGTGGCCCCTGGCCCTGAGCGCCCCCAAGCTTCTGGAGGAATGGGAGCAGCGGGTGATCTACAAGGGTGAATCGGCACACAAGGTTGAGCTGGAGCTGTTCGGCGTGCCGCTGCTGGACATCTGCCAGGCGCTGGTACACGTGTGGCACCTGCCGATCTGGGTACAACAGGGTTATCGCCTGCTGACCAGCGAACAAAAGCTGCTGGTCAAAGTCCTGCACATCGCCCGCGACAACGACAATCCGCTGCGTCAGCAACAGCGCCTGGACGCCGATCCGAACCTGCGCCGCTGGCTGAATCAGCCGGCCAACAGCGTGCTCCTGGCCAACGGCATGGCACTCTCCGCGCAACAAGCCTGGAACACCCCGCACAACCAGCGCTGGCAGTCCCTGACCGCACTGTATCTACAGATGCCGATCGACCAACTGCAACAGCAGTTGCACCAGCAGGCCGTGCAAAGCGCGCGTAACGACACGATGCCCGACCTCTGGCACCCGGCCCAGGCGCTGCTCTGGCCCTGGGACAGCCGCCGGCTGCCGGACAATATGCTGCCCGCGCATGCGCCAACCGCCGAAGACCTGGCCAAGTGGCGTCGCCACTGTGCGCAATTGCTGCTCGAGCCCAGCCGCTTCACCAACGCCATTCACCTCACCACCGCCGCCCGCGACGCCCTGTTGGCCAGTGGCATGCGGCGGGTGATGTTGCTGATGGCGGATCGCGAACACAGTGCCCTGAGGGTCCAGCAGATTGCCGGTTTGCCGGCAGAGTCAGCCAACCTGACCCTGCAAGCCAGCCAAAGCAGCGTGCTGCAGCGCCTGCTGGAGAAATCCGCCCAAGTGCGCATCACCCCCGAAAACGACGCACAGTTCTCCGCCCTGCTGCCGGGCCAGTTGCGCCGGCTGTTCCGCGGCGACCACCTGTTGCTCCGTTCATTGAGTAACAACGGCCGAGTGATCATGCTGGTGGTGGCTGACCAGGGTGGCGGCCCGTTCTCGGAAATCACCGTCCAGGCCTTCGGCAAAACGGCGCAATGCATCGAAAAAGCCCTGCACAGCTTTACCAACCGCAGCTCGTGACGCTTGCGCTACAATCCCCCCTTTTGTGCCCTGGAGACCTCACATGTCTGACTTCTCTGGCTTGCCGCTGGTCATTGAGCCGAGCGACTTGCTCGCTCGTCTCGACGCCCGCGAACTGATTCTGGTCGACCTGACCAGCGCCGCACGTTACGCCACCGGGCACATTCCCGGCGCCCGTTTTGTCGACCCCAAACGCACCCAGCTTGGCCAGGCCCCGGCACCAGGCCTGATGCCGCCACAAGCCGCCCTCGAAGCCCTATTCGGCGAACTGGGGCACAACCCCGACGCGGTCTACGTGGTTTATGACGACGAAGGCGGCGGCTGGGCCGGGCGCTTCATCTGGTTGCTGGATGTGATAGGCCATCGCCACTACCACTATGTGGATGGCGGCCTGCTGGCCTGGCTGGCGGAAAGCCTGCCGGTGTCCACCGAGGTGCCCGCCCCCGCTGGCGGCCCCGTCTCCCTGACCCTGCACGACGAGCCCACGGCCACGCGTGAATACCTGCAAAGCCGCCTCGCGCCGCCGACCTGGCGATCTGGGACGCCCGCGGGCCGCTGGAGTACACCGGCGAGAAGGTGCTGGCCGCCAAGGCCGGGCACATTCCCGGCGCCATCAATTTCGAATGGACGGCCGGCATGGACCAGGCGCGCCACCTGCGCATCCGCCGCGACATGCCGCAGATCCTGGAAAAGCTCGGCATCACCCAAGACAAAGAAGTCATCACCCACTGCCAGACTCACCATCGCTCCGGCTTCACCTACCTGGTGGCCAAGGCGCTGGGTTACCCGCGAGTCAAGGGCTACGCCGGTTCCTGGGGCGAATGGGGCAATCATCCCGACACGCCCGTAGAGATTTAAGGTTTAAGGACAGTTAATGAAAAAGCGTTTGTTTATCCTCAGCCAGTACCTGCTGCCTCATCACCTGCTGTCGCGCCTGGCCGGCTGCATTGCCGAGTGCCGCGTGCGTTGGTTCAAGAATGCCTTCACCGCATGGTTCGCCAAGCGCTACCAGGTGGATATGTCACAGGCCCTGGTGGAAGACCTGACGGCCTACGAGCACTTCAACGCCTTCTTCACCCGCGCCCTGAAAGACGGCGCACGCCCGCTGGATTCCACCCCAGGCGCGATCCTCAGCCCGGCCGACGGTGCCGTCAGCCAACTGGGCCCGATCGAGCACGGCCGGGTATTCCAGGCCAAGGGCCACAGCTTCAGCGTGCTGGAGCTGCTCGGTGGCGACGCCACAATGGCGGCGCATTTCATGGGCGGTGATTTCGCCACCATCTACCTGTCACCCAAGGACTACCACCGCGTGCACATGCCGCTGGCCGGGACCTTGCGCGAGATGGTCTACGTGCCGGGGCGGATTTTTTCGGTCAACCAGACCACCGCGGAAAACGTTCCGGAACTGTTCGCCCGCAACGAGCGCGTGGTGTGCCTGTTCGACACCGAACGTGGCCCTATGGCCGTGGTGCTGGTAGGCGCGATGATCGTGGCCTCGATCGAAACCGTCTGGGCCGGCCTGGTGACGCCGCCCAAGCGTGAACTGAAAACCGTGCGCTACGACGAAGCGGCTCGCGCGCCGATCCACCTGGAGAAAGGCGCCGAGCTGGGCCGCTTCAAGCTGGGCTCCACCGCCATCGTGCTGTTCGGCCCAGAACAAGTGCAGTGGGCTGAAGGCCTGGTGGCCGGCTCCCCCGTGCAAATGGGTCAAGGCCTGGGCCTGGCCAAGGCCTGAGGCTTTTACCGGGTATAAAAAAACGCCGCTGATTCAGCGGCGTTTTTTTTGGCGGGTGCTTTAGATCACAACTGGCCGTCGCGATCACGGAAGCCCAGCAGGTACAGCACACCGTCCAGGCCCAGGGTGGAAATCGCCTGTTTCGCCGATTGCTTCACCAGCGGCTTGGCGCGGAACGCCACACCCAAACCGGCAATCGCCAGCATCGGCAAATCGTTGGCGCCATCACCGACGGCAATGGTTTGCTCCAGGCGCAAGCCTTCCTTGTGCGCCAGCTCACGCAGCAAATCGGCCTTGCGCTGTGCGTCGACAATCGGCTCGATGGCCACGCCAGTGACCTTGCCATCCACCACTTCCAGCTCGTTGGCGAACACATAGTCGATGCCCAGCTTGGCTTGCAACTGTTTGGCGAAGTAGGTGAAGCCGCCAGACAGAATCGCGGTCTTGTAGCCCAGGCGCTTGAGCTCGGCGAACAGGGTTTCAGCCCCTTCGGTCAAGCGCAGCGAAGCGCCGATGGAGTCCAGCACATTCACGTCCAGCCCCTTGAGCAAGGCCAGGCGCTCCTTGAAGCTGGCGCGGAAATCCAGTTCGCCGGCCATGGCCCGCTCCGTGATTTCCGCTACGCGATCGCCCACGCCGGCCGCCTTGGCCAACTCATCGATGACTTCGGCCTCGATCAGCGTCGAGTCCATGTCGAACACGGCCAGGCGCCGATTGCGACGGAACAGCGAGTCTTCCTGGAAGGCGATGTCGACGTTCAGTTCCTGAGCCACGCTGAGGAACTCGGCGCGCAGCGCTTGCGGGTCGGCCGCCTCACCACGCACGGAAAATTCGATGCAGCCCTTGCCCTTGTCCGCCGGCGTGTCCAGCGGCATACGCCCGGACAAGCGATCGATATGGTCGATGTTCAGGCCGTACTTGGCCGTGATCGAGCTGACCCGCTGCAACTGTTCAGCGGTCACTTTACGGGTCAGCAGGGTGACGATATGGCGCTTCTTGCCCTGGCCGCCGACCCATTGCTGGTAATCCGCCTCGGACACCGGCGTGAAACGCACCTGCTGATCCAGCTTGTAGGCCGTGAACAGGATGTCCTTGAGCACCGACGAGCTTTGCTCGTTGCTCGGAATTTCAACCAGGATGCCGAACGACAGGGTGTCGTGGATCACCGCCTGACCAATGTCGAGAATGTTCACACCACCCTGGGCCAGAACACCGGTAATGGCCGCCGTCAGACCGGGACGGTCAACACCGGTGATGTTTATCAGGACAATTTCGCGCAAGGCGCACCCCCGCAGGTGGAAAAAAACCGCATTCTACCTACTTTCGCTGACCATCGGGCACAGCCAGCGCTTTGCCGGTCTAGGGCCTGTCGCTATACTGCGCGTCAACTTCACGGACAAAAGAGCCGAGCTCAGTGAACCGGCCTACGCCAGTCAAACCCGATAACTTCTTTCTGCTGATCTTCCGTGCACTGCGCCACCGCCGTGTACCGATTGCATTACGCATTGCCAGCCATAACGTGATCCTGGTCGCCCTGGCCCTGGTGATCTATGCCTGCGTGATGGGCCTGCAATTCAAGCAGGCGATGCACGAACAAGCCGACGCCCTGGGTCAGAGCCTGACCACCCAGACCGCGACCTCGGCCACCGAGCTGCTGGTGTCCAACGACATCCTCAGCCTCAACGTGCTGCTCAACAACCTGACCAAGAACCCGCTGGTGGCCCATGCGGCCATCTACAGCGTCGACAACCGGATCCTCGCCGAAGCCGGGCAGCGCCCGAAAAGCAGCCTGCTGGGCGAAACCGAAGGCGTCTACCAGACCAAGATCACCTTCCAGGACGTGACCGCCGGCAACCTGCGGATCAGCCTGGACATGGCCCAGTTCCAGCAGCCGATGACCATCAGCCTGCAAAGCATGGGCATTCTCAGCGCCATTCTGCTGGCCCTGGCCCTGGCCTTGAGCCTGCGCCTGGGGCGGCATATCTCCACACCCCTGATGCAGTTGCGGGTCTGGCTGCGGGACCTGGACGAACACACCCCGGCCACCCAGCGCCAAGACGAGATCGGCGATCTGGCGCGCCAGCTGCACGCCCGCCTGGTGCCGGAAAAGCCAGAACAGGAACCCGAGCCCGACTACGACGACAGCGATTACGACACTACCGAAGACGCCGAGCCGGCCTTTGAGGTGCGCAACCTGCGTGACCCGAGCTTTGATGAAAGCGCCCCGGTGGCCGGGCTCAAGCCGGCGCCACGGCATCTGGTCAGCGCCGAAGAAGACGAACTGGACGAAGAAGACCCGTTCGCCGACCTGCGGGATCATTCAAGCGCCTCTGCCCCCAAGCCGCTGCTCAAGCCGGTAGTGCCCCAGCAACCGCAACACAGTGCGGTACTGGCCGTGCAACTGGGCGCCCAGGAACAACTGCGACGCCTGCCCCGCGCCCGCTTGACGGAGTTGCTGGAGCGCTATCGTGATTGCCTGGACCAGGCAGCGTTGCTGTATCAGAGCGAACTGCACACCCTGAACGACGGCAGCACCCTGATGCTGTTCCACAGCGAAGACAGCGGCGATGACTACCTGACCAACGCCATTTGCTGCGGCGAGCTGTTGCGCGCCCTGGGCCATGCGCTGCAGATCGAAGTCGCCGACAGCGGCATCACCCTGCAACTGCAACTGGGCCTGACCCTCGGTGACGAATTGTTCGGCCTGAGCCAGATCGACCTGCTGCTGACCGAGACCGCCCAGGATGCCCTGGCCCTGTCCCAACACAGCCGCAACCTGCTGCTGGTGGAGCGCAAGATCAACGACGACGCACTGATTCGCCAACGAGCGCGGATCCGCCCCATCGCCAGCCCGGAAGGTGCCTGCTGCGTGGAGCGCCTGATGGAGCCCTATCCATCGATGCTAGAGCGCCAGCTGGCGCGGATGCACGAGACCCGGGCCAAGCTGTAAGGCTGAACCCCCTGAAAAGCCCGCCTAGCGCGGGCTTTTTTGTGTCTGACGGAGGGGCTTTGTCAGGCCCTGCCCATATCAATGAGGCCCTGAACCTTGCACAAGGCTTGCCTACCCCATCGCCGGCAAGCCGGCTCCTACAGGTTCCGCACGATTGGCCGTTCTGTAGGAGCTGGCTTGCCAGCGATAACGCCCCCATCAACCTCCAGAAACAACAAAGCCCGCGGCTAGGCGGGCTTTGTCTTGAGGCAGGTCACATCAGAACCTGAACACTTCCATATCCGTGCGGATCGGCGTGGCCATGGGGATCTTCGGCTGCTTGCTCTGCTCCACTGGCTTAGCGGCCGGAGCGGGCGCCGATTTACGTGGAACATCTACGATGGCCGGCTGATTGGCCAGCGGCCTCAGCGCACCGGACAATTGTTCGGCCAGGCGCTGCAACAACACCCCCTGGGCCTGGACCTGAGACGCCGTGGTGCCCGCGTGCTGTTCTTGCAGATGGACAATACGGTTGTCACGCACCTGGCCACGGCGGTCGATCAAGCGCCATTGGGCATCCAGGATCGCCGGCTGCGACTTGCCCGAATCCAGGCGAGTGATCGACAGCAAGACCTGCACATCCGGGGTGAAGCCATTGGTGGCCGGAGACAGCACCACTCGCTGACTGTCCAGATGGCCCGCGACCTGACGCAGCAGCAACTGGTCGATGTCCGATGACAAGCTGCCTGCCCAACGACCGTCGGTCGAGGCTTGCAGGCTGCCATCATCTTGGCGCTGCAACAGGGTTTCGCGTTGCAGATAATCAGCAATCAGCACCGGCCCCAAGAGGACCGACATCCCGGCGTTAGCCGGTTGAGCTGGACTTCCGCTGTCCAGCTGATACAGCGACACCGGCTGGTGTACGCTGCAACCCGCCAGGCCAAGAACGCCAGCGAGCAAAAAAACAAGTGGAAGGCGCAGAGCAGTCATCATCCCATCCAGGTGGCGGCCACAAGGCTAGCCACAGTGTAAATACTCAAAAAAACCCTGAATAACGCTCGGCCACGCCGGCGCTTGAAAGCGCATATCATCCGTGAATATGCGCCCCGACTCCAGCGTTGTAGCGTCGATCTACCGGTTAAATCGCAGATCGAGCGCTCTAGCCCGCATTAGTTGAGATTTTCTACCAACAACGCATCTACGCGCTGGAAGCCACGTGGCAGTTTGTTACCTCGGCGGCCGCGCTCACCCTTGTAGTGCTCCAGGTCGTCGGCCTTGAGCGACAGGGTCCGTTTACCGGCCTGCAGCACCAGGGTCGCGCCATCCGGCAGCACCGCGACATCCGTCACATACTCCTCACGGCTGGCCACACGCTCACCGGGAATGCCGATGATCTTGTTGCCTTTGCCTTTACCCAATTGCGGCAGGTCGCTGATCTTGAAGATCAGCAAGCGCCCTTCAGTGGTCACCGAAGCCAACCAGTTCTGCTCACGATCGGCCACCGGCCGCGGCGCCAGCACCTTGGCATTGTTGGGCAGGCTCAACAGGGCCTTGCCTGCCTTGTTCTTGGCCTGCAGGTCTTCACCCTTGACCACGAACCCATAGCCGGCGTCGGAGGCGATCACGTACAGCGCCTCATCTTCAGGCAGCAGCACGCATTCGAAGGTTGCCCCTGGCGGCGGCGTCAGGCGCCCGGTCAGGGGTTCGCCCTGGCCACGGGCCGAAGGCAAGGTATGGGCTGCCACCGAATAGCTGCGGCCAGTGGAGTCGATAAACACCGCGAACTGGTTGGAGCGCCCCATGGCCGAGGTCTTGAAGCCATCCCCGGCTTTGTAGGAAAGCCCCGTGGCATCGATATCATGCCCCTTGGCCGAACGTACCCAGCCCTTTTCCGACAGAACGACGGTCACTTTCTCGTTCGGCAGCAGCTCGGTTTCGGTCAGCGCCTTGGCTTCACTGCGCTCCACGATCGGCGAGCGACGGTCATCGCCGTAGGTCTCGGCATCTTTGAGCAGCTCGGTGCGCACCAGCTTCTTGAGCTTGGCTTCGCTGCCCAGCAGGGCCTGCAACTTGGCCTGTTCTTTCAGCAATTCATCCTGCTCGTCCCGCAGCTTCATCTCTTCCAGACGAGCCAACTGACGCAAGCGAGTGTCGAGAATGTAGTCGGCCTGGATCTCACTGAGCTGGAAGCGCGCAATCAACTCGGCCTTCGGGTGCTCGGCGGTCCGGATGATGTGGATCACTTCATCCAGATTGAGGTAGGCAATCAGCAAACCGTCCAACAGGTGCAGGCGCCGCTCGACCTTATCGAGGCGGAACTGCAGGCGACGGCGCACGGTATTGACCCGGAACTCCAGCCACTCCACCAACAAGGTACGCAGGTTCTTCAACTGCGGCTTGCCGTCCAGGCCGATGATGTTGACGTTCACCCGATAAGTGGACTCCAGCTCGGTGCTGGCGAACAAATGCTGCATCAGCGCTTCGTGGTCGACCCGGTTGCTGCTCGGGATAATCACAATCCGGCAAGGGTTCTCGTGGTCCGACTCGTCACGCAGGTCAGCCACCATCGGCAGCTTCTTGGCCTGCATCTGCGCGGCGATCTGCTCCAGCACCTTGGCGCCGGATACCTGGTGGGGCAGCGCGGTGACAATGATGTCGCCGTCTTCAATGCGGTACACAGCGCGCATACGCACCGAGCCCTTGCCGGTTTCGTACATTTTCAGCAGATCGGCGCGGGGCGTGATGATTTCCGCTTCGGTCGGGTAGTCCGGGCCCTGGATATGCTCACAGAGCTGCTCGACCGTGGCCTTGGGCTCATCCAGCAAGCGTACGCAGGCGGTCGCCACTTCCCGCAGGTTGTGCGGCGGTACGTCCGTGGCCATGCCCACGGCGATGCCGGTGGTGCCGTTGAGCAGGATATTCGGCAAGCGCGCCGGCAGGACCAACGGCTCCTGCAAGGTGCCATCGAAGTTCGGGCCCCAGTCCGCGGTGCCCTGGCCCAGCTCGCTGAGCAGCACCTCGGAATAGCGGGATAGACGCGCTTCGGTGTAACGCATGGCCGCGAAGGACTTGGGATCGTCCGGCGCCCCCCAGTTACCCTGGCCATCCACCAAGGTGTAGCGATAGCTGAACGGCTGGGCCATCAGCACCATGGCTTCATAGCAGGCCGAGTCGCCGTGGGGGTGGAATTTACCGAGCACGTCACCCACGGTACGGGCAGATTTCTTGTGCTTGGAGTCAGCGTCCAGCCCCAGCTCACTCATGGCGTAGACAATACGCCGCTGTACTGGCTTCAGGCCGTCGCCGATATGCGGCAGCGCACGGTCCATGATCACGTACATGGAGTAGTTGAGGTAGGCATTTTCGGTGAAGTCAGCCAGTGATCGGCGTTCTACGCCATCCAGGCTGAGATCAAGGGAGTCGCTCATGCGGGCCTCATCGGTTCGTTGTCTGGCGCAGCAGCAAGGTGCCACCACGCTGGGTAAATTCAAGTTGTTTCAATGCGCTCATGCCCATCAGCACCTGCTCGCCGCCCAGTCCGGGGACCACCAGGGCGCGTACATCCCGCAGGACGATCTCACCCAACTGCAGGCGCTCAAGACGGGTCCGGTAGCCTTCGGTGCGGCCATTGGCCGTGCTCAGGGTCACCGGGGCGCCTCGCTCCAGGCCCAGGCGCTCGGCCAGGTCCGTCGGGATCGCGACGTCGGTGGCGCCAGTATCGAGCATGAAATCCGCCGGCTGGCCATTGATCTGGCCGCTGGCGACGAAGTGACCCTGGCCGTTACCCACCAGCTTCACCTCGATGTAATCCCCATGATGTTGCGAAGTCACGACAGCGTTAGGATTTTCCTGACGCTGCTCCCACTCGCCAAAAAATCGCGTGGCCAGAAACAGCCCAGCGGCCCAGGCCATGATCAACATGACCCGCCCTGCCCTTTTACCGGGTTGCTGGCTCATGGTTTGGCACTCCAACCACCCTCAGGAGCAGCAAAACGCCAGACAATCGGCCGTACTTCGCCATCGGCGCGGGCACCATTGTTGTTGTCCAGGCCGATCCAGGCCCCGGTTGCATCCACCACCAGCGCTTCGGCCAGCCCGTAGGGCTGCGGATAACGCCGTTGCTCCTGGAGCGCCTCGGCGGCAAACGACCAGCAACGCTCGACCTTGGCGGTCTGTGCATCCCGGCGACAGACTTCATAGGCGTTGCGTTCCAGGGTGAACAGCTTGCCCTCGAACAACGCCAGGTCGGCAAAATCCCGGGACACGGCCTTGGCCTTGGGCATTTGCGCAGGCTGCATTTCCGAACCGGCTTCGCTGAGCAGCACACAGCCGCCGTCGCAATCCCAGACCGTCTGCTGACGCTTGATCAGCAACAACCCTCGACGTTCGCGCTCGGCCGCCAGCCAGATCCGATCCCCGGCGGGGCTCACCGCCAGGCCCTCGAACAACGCATTGAAGTGCAGCAACATACCGCTGGCACGGGCTTCGCGGACCATGATCGGGGAAATTTTCAGCCACTGCGCCGGGCCATCCACCGGCACCTGCAACACCGCCGCATGGGATTCGCTGACCACATACTTATGGCCGGCCTTGTCACAGGTAATGCCTTCAAAATCCAGGTCGCCGCCACGCACAAAGGACGCCGCCCAGGTTCGCGAGCTCAAGCCCCAGGGCAAGCCACTGGCGGGCACCGGCGGCACCTCGACCGGCACCGCCTGGGCGCGCCAGACCGTCTCACGGGTATCGAGCCGGTAAATCTGGTCGTCATCGCGGTCGGAAACGGTCCACAAGTCCTTGCCACATTGCGCCAGGCCCGACAGGTTGCCGCCGCGCATCCCTTCTACCGGATGCTCGGCGAGCAACTGCAGCTCGGGCGATGGCGCGGCCACCGCCGAGGTTGCCAATAGCACTGACGCCAGGGCAAAGCCTCTGAACATCAGGCCAGCACCTCCGCCAGGTTGCCTTTGGACTCCAGCCAGGTCTTGCGGTCGCCGGCGCGTTTTTTCGCCAGCAGCATGTCCATCATTTCCGAGGTCGCCTCGACGTCTTCCAGGGTCAACTGCACCAGGCGCCGAGTGTTCGGGTCCATGGTGGTCTCGCGCAGTTGCGGCGGGTTCATTTCGCCCAGGCCTTTGAATCGAGTGACCTGGGGCTTGCCGCGTTTCTTCTCGGCCACCAGGCGGTCGAGAATGCCATCACGCTCGGCGTCATCCAGGGCGTAGTAGATCTCTTTGCCCAGGTCGATGCGGTACAGCGGCGGCATGGCGACATAGACGTGGCCGGCATCCACCAACGGGCGGAAATGCTGGACGAACAAAGCACAGAGCAAGGTGGCGATGTGCAGGCCGTCGGAGTCGGCGTCGGCGAGGATGCAGATTTTGCCGTAGCGCAGCTGGCTCATGTCCTCGGCACCCGGGTCGACGCCAATGGCCACGGCAATGTTGTGCACTTCCTGGCTGGCCAGGACTTCGCTGCCGTCCACTTCCCAGGTGTTGAGGATCTTGCCGCGCAACGGCAGGATCGCCTGGAACTCTTTATCCCGTGCCTGCTTGGCCGAACCGCCGGCGGAATCACCTTCCACCAGGAACAGCTCGGAACGCATCGGGTCCTGCCCGGCGCAATCCGCCAGTTTGCCCGGCAGTGCCGGTCCCTGGGTAATGCGCTTGCGCTCGACCTTTTTGCTGGCCTTCAAACGGCGGCCGGCGTTGCTGATGGCCAGTTCGGCCAGTTGCATGCCCAGCTCAGGGTTGGCGTTGAGCCACAGGCTGAACGCGTCCTTGACCACCCCGGAAACGAAGGCCGCGGCCTCACGGGACGACAGTCGCTCCTTGGTCTGGCCGGAGAACTGGGCGTCTTGCATCTTCATCGACAGGACGAAGGCGATACGCTCCCAGACGTCTTCCGGTGCCAGCTTCAGGCCCCGTGGCAGCAGGTTGCGGAATTCGCAAAACTCGCGCATCGCATCCAGCAGGCCCTGGCGCAAACCGTTGACGTGGGTGCCGCCCTGGGCCGTGGGGATCAGGTTGACGTAGCTTTCCTGGACGCTGTCGCCGCCTTCAGGCAGCCACAGCAGGGCCCAGTCCACGGCTTCCTTGTTACCCGCCAGGCTGCCGCAGAACGGCTCGCTCGGCAGGCGCTCGAATTCGCTGACCGCGTCCACCAGGTAGGAGCGCAGGCCGTCTTCGTAATGCCACTCGACCTTCTCGCCGCTGGACTTGTCTTCGAAGCTGACCAGCAGCCCCGGGCACAGTACAGCCTTGGCCTTGAGCACGTGCTTGAGGCGGCTGACGGAGAATTTCGGCGAGTCGAAGTATTTCGGGTCCGGCGCGAAGTACACGCTGGTGCCGGTGTTGCGCTTGCCCACGGTGCCGATCACTTCCAGCTCGGTGGCCTTGTAGCCATCGGCGAACGTCATCTGGTACTCGTTGCCGTCACGCTTGACCCGCACCCGGACCTGGTTCGACAAGGCGTTGACCACGGAAATACCCACCCCGTGCAAACCGCCGGAGAACTGGTAGTTCTTGTTGGAAAACTTGCCGCCGGCGTGGAGCTTGGTGAGGATCAGTTCGATCCCGGACACGCCCTCTTCCGGGTGAATGTCCACGGGCATGCCGCGGCCATCGTCGGACACTTCCAGGGAATGGTCGGCGTGCAGGATGACCTGGATCGACTTCGCATGGCCGGCCAGGGCTTCGTCGACGCTGTTGTCGATGACTTCCTGGGCCAAGTGGTTCGGCCGAGAGGTGTCGGTGTACATGCCCGGACGTTTGCGCACCGGGTCGAGGCCCGAGAGGACTTCGATGGCGTCTGCGTTATAAGAGCTAGCGCTGGGAGTGGCCATGGGGTCTCGTCGTTAGTCATTCAATGAAAATAAAGGCTCGAGCGTTCACAATGCCGTGAAATCGATGGCCTGATACTGATCGGCGCCAATGCCGGCAAAACTCAACATCGCCGGCAATTGTCCGGCAAAACCCTGGAAGCCATGGTCGCCGCCGGCCTGAATACGCAAGGCGCAGGCCCGGTAATACCGTTGCGCGCTGCGATAGTCCAGGGTCTCATCACCCGTCTGCAACCACACCTGATAACGCTGGGGGTCCTGCGGCGCCGGCACTTCCAGCTCCGCCAGGGCTGCCACGTGATCGTGGGTCAGCTCCCAGGTCTCGTCGGTATACAGGTTCTTTTGCGTACCCAGGTAACCGTCGAACATCCGGTGCGGGGTCACCGCAGGGTTGATCAGCAAGGCCTTCAGGCCATGGCGCTCGGCAAGGTGAGTCGCATAGTAGCCGCCGAGCGAGCTGCCGACCAGCAGTGGCCGCCCCAGCTCGGCAATCGCCTGCTCCAGCTGGCTGATCGCCTCCCGGGGATGGTGATGCAAGGCCGGAACCCGCAACTGTCCGGCCAGCCCGATGGCGTCCATCACCGCACTCAACTGAGAGGCCTTTTGCGAGGCCGGGGCGCTGTTGAAACCGTGGATATAAAGGATCGACCCGGACATGCGAACTCCCTGTGAGATGAGCAAAGCGCGCAGTTTACAGGGAGTCTGAGAGATTGACTTGCCCGGTCAGAATACCGGAGGTGTCAGTAGCCGTTGCTGCCGTAATCGACGGTGAAAACAAAGCCGCTGACCCGCTCCACGCCGGTTTCCAACCGTCCATCGGGCAGCAGCCGCAGCCAGCGATAACCCGGCGCCCGCTCATCGACCTTGAAGTCGTCGCTGCCCGGCTCGAACTGGATGCAGGTCGAGGGCGATGCCAGCAGACGCAGCGCCCCCTGGGGGCGATCGATTTCCTGGTGCACATGGCCCCAGAGCACGGCCCGCGCCTGGGGAAAACGCTCCAGGACGGCAAACAGGGCTTCAGGGTTGCGCAGGCCGATGGGTTCCATCCAGGCACAGCCAATGGACACTGGATGATGGTGCAGGCAAATCAGGTGATGACGCTCAGGCGCTTCACTCAGGGCGCGCGCCAGCAGTTGCAGTTGTTCGTCCTGCAAATAACCGGGCACTGAGCCGGGCACCGCCGAGTCGAGCAAGGTGATCCGCCAATTACCGATGTCCACCACCGGCTCCAGCAACGGGCTTTGCATCGCCGCCAGGGCCATGATCTGCGGCTCGTCGTGATTCCCCGGGATCCAGCGGGCCGGGGCCGATATCTGCCGGGTCATGTCGCGAAAGCGCTGGTAGGACTCCAGGGTCCCGTCCTGCGACAAGTCCCCCGTGGCCAGCATCAGGTCGATCTGTGGCTGCTGCGCCAGCACCAATTCGATCACCCGTTGCAGGCTGTCGCAGGTGTTCATGCCCAACAGCGTTCCGTCCGCCTCGGCGAACAGGTGGCTGTCGGAGAGTTGCACCAGCAACACAGGATCATCGGTGGTCAGAGTGGATACGCTGGGCAAGGCGTTCTCCCAAGGCAGAATCGCGGGGCATGAAGATGGGGGCAATTATGCTGGGGGAAATTAAAAAGAGGAAACCCGTGAACCGGACACAGTTCACATCTAACGCACAGCCTCGAACTCATGGCCGCAAGCCAGGCAGTGACTCAGCCACTCGCCCAGGAAGACATTCAGTTGGGCCTTCTCATCAGGCTGATGCATGAACGCATTGGGATAGGGGTAAATGCCCCGAAAGCGCCGGGCGTGCTCGGCACTGATGACTTCCGCCATGCGCGCATCGTGATAGACCTGCACTTCCAACTGCGGCACCGGCAACCATGGCAGGCTGTGTTCCTGGCGTACCTGCAAGGTGGTGGTGTAGGGGCAGGCCAGCAACACCTCCAGGGCCAGCACGCCGAGCATCTGGTCGCCCTGGGTCACCGCAATGCGCCGCGCCACCGGCTGGTTGCGCATGTCGGGCAACAGGCGCATCAGGCGGGCATAGTTGGCCTCGCAGGCGGCTTGCAGGCCCACGAGGTCCACCCGATAGCGATCGCGTGCTTTGTTTACGACCATAGCCCCCTCACTTCAGCCCGGTTCAACGCCAGCCATTGCAGGGCGATGATGCTCGCCGCATTGGCAATCCGTCCGTCCCGTACCGCTTGCAATGCATCTTCCAGGGCCCAGACCGAAACCCGAATGTCTTCCGCCTCCTCCACCAGGCCATGCAGGCCACCGGCCCCGCGGCTGTCGCAGCGACCGAGAAACAGATGCACGAACTCGGTGCTGCCCCCTGGCGACGGGAAATACTGAAGCATCGGCCACAATGCGGAGAAGGTCAGCCCAGCTTCCTCCTGTGCTTCGCGGTGAGCAACTTCTTCCGGTTGCTCGTCCTTGTCGATCAACCCGGCCACCAGTTCCACCAGCCAGGGCGTCGCTGCCTTGCCCATGGCGCCGACCCGGAACTGCTCGATCAGCACCACTTCATCGCGCTGCGGATCGTAGGGCAGCACGCAAACGGCATCATGACGAACGAACACTTCGCGGCTGATTTCCCGCCCCATGCCACCGGCAAACAGCTCATGGCGCAGCTGCAGACGATCGAGCCGGTAGAAACCCTGGAAGCAGTTGTCGCGCCGGATGATCTCGACGGCGCTCGGAGTGGCCTTGGCAGAGTCAGTCATTGCAGTCCTCGTGTACAACGTATTCGATCCGAGGATCCCCCTCGACTTCGCGCCATCCTAACGCGCTCGCGGCCCATGGTGCAGCCCCTTTGCCCTCAGCGGGATAGACGGCGGGGGGGCAAACCTAATCTAATTGCCTGCATTGAGCTTAGTGGCGAACCGACTGCCTCGCTGACAGTCGAAGCCGGTAACTTTTGCTTCCCCCTGGTTTAGAAAGGACGCCCATGTCACTCGTTAAAATCGCCTCCGTGGCCTGTATTGCCCTGACCCTGGGCGCCTGCCAAAGCCTGTTCCAACCCAACTACCGGACACCGCTGGAAAGCACCCGCGACAAGTCGGAACAGATCAAGCCCGGCTGCGACGGCCAGGATTGCCCGCTGGTGAACCTCGACATCGTGCACTTTGCCGCCGAGCCACAACTGGACGCGATCATCGAAAAGCGCCTGCTGCAAATGACCCGCACCAGCCCGGACGCCGCGACACCAGCGACCCTGACCGCCTACCGCGAGCAATTCCTGCGCCAGGCGCCCAGCCGCAACAGCATGTACCTGCAATCCAAGGTACGGGAGCAGCATGACGGCTTGGTGATCATCGAACTGGCCAGCTACCTGGATACCGGCGGCGCCCATGGCACGCCGGGCCGTGGCTTCATCAACTATTCGCGCCAGCAGCACAAGGCCCTGAACCTCTCGGACATGCTGCTGCCGGGCCAGGAAGAGGCGTTCTGGAAAGCCGCGCAAGTGGCCCACAACAGCTGGTTGATCAGCACCAAGCTGGACCAGGAGCCGGAGTACATCAAAAGCTGGCCCTTCCAGAAAACCCCGAACGTGGCTTTGACTTACGGCGGCGTGATCCTCAAGTACGACGTGTCGGTGATCGCGCCTTACGCCCTCGGCCACGTCGAACTGAAGATCCCTTACAACCGCCTGGGCGCATTCTCAAGCCCGAGCTGTTCCCTGGCCGTAACTGAACGCCCGGCCCAACAGCCATTGCAGCGCCCCTGCCAGGATCAACGCCGGCAGGGTCGCGCCCACATCCGGGTAGAAGTTGGCCAACAGATGATACGTGCTGACCCCACCCAGCCAGGCCAGCAAAGCCGGCCAGCGCAGCGCGAACGACACCGGCAAAGCCCCGCGCTTGCGCAGGATGAAGTGATCCACCAGCACCACGCCGAACAGCGGCGCAAACACCGAGCCGATCAGCAACAGGAAGTTCTGGTACTGGGCCAGCGGAGCCAGGCAGGCAATCAGGGTGCAGATCACACCAATCGCCAACGCCAGGTGCTCGACCTTCAGCCGCAATAGAATGCCGCTGGAGACCGCCGCCGAATGGATATCGGCAAAGGCGTTTTCCGACTCGTCCAAGAGAATCAGCAGCAGCGGAATCCCCAGGCCAGCGCCGGCCAGCGCCAACAGCAGGGCATTCACTTCACCGCTAGGAGCGAACGCCAAGGTGTAGGCGACGCCCAGGCTCATCAGCCAGAAATTGCCGATAAAGAAGCCCAGGGCGGTGCCACCAAACACGTTTTTGGCGCGCTTGCCGAACCGCGAATAGTCGGCGATCAGTGGCAGCCACGACAACGGCATGGCAATGGCGATATCAAAGCCCACGGCAAACGGCATCGAACCGTCACCGGCCTGGGCCCACAAGGCACCCAGGTCGACCTTGGCCAGCAGGTTCCAGGTCAGCCACAGGCACGCCGCCAGCAGCAACCAGATGCCCCACTTGCGCAAAATCTGCCGCACGAAGGTGAGAGGACCGCTGACCGCCAGCAAAGTGGCCAGGGCACCGAAGAACAGGGTCCAGAGCAAGGGGCTGGCCAGCAGGCTGCCCTCGCTGAACGCGCGCGTGCCGAGCAGGCTTGCCGCATCGCGCATGACGATGATTTCAAACGAGCCCCAACCCACCAGCTGCAGCAGGTTAAGCAACGCAGGCAGGCTGGCGCCGCGGTTGCCAAGGCTGAGCTTGAGCGCGGCCATGGACGACAACCCGGTATCGCTACCGATCACCCCCACCGCCGCCAGCAGCAAGACGCCCACCGCCGTGCCAAAGAAAATCGCCAGCAGCGAACCCGACAGGCCCAACCCCGGCGCCAACAGCGCACCGGTCTGCAACACCATCAAGCCGATACCGAGGGAAAACCACAGGGAAAACAGATCGCGCGCGCCGAACACCCGCTGCGCCAAAGGCACCGCGTGATCGGGGGAGTAGGTACTGGGTTGAATGCTCAAAGGGGCGTACTCGGAGGGGAGCAGAGAAAAGCAGCTGCGAGCTTCAAGCCACAGGAAAAGGCGCGGCGCCCTTGCCTGGAGCTTGAAGCTTGTAGCCCGCGACTTAAACCTTCTTGTAAAGCTGACTACCTTCCTGCTTGAAGCGCTCGGCCTGTTCCGCCAGGCCTTTGGCGACGTCCACGTCCACCGCTTCGATGCGTTGGTTGGCCGCGTACTCGCGGACTTCCTGGGTGATTTTCATCGAGCAGAACTTCGGCCCGCACATGGAGCAGAAATGCGCCACCTTGGCCGAGTCCTTCGGCAGGGTTTCGTCGTGGTACGAGCGCGCGGTGTCCGGGTCCAGGCCCAGGTTGAACTGGTCCTCCCAACGGAACTCGAAACGCGCCTTGGACAGGGCGTTGTCGCGGATCTGCGCGCCTGGGTGGCCTTTGGCAAGGTCGGCAGCATGGGCGGCGATCTTGTAGGTGATGATCCCGGTCTTCACGTCATCCTTGTTCGGCAGGCCCAAGTGCTCCTTGGGCGTCACGTAGCACAGCATGGCGCAGCCGAACCAGCCGATCATTGCCGCACCGATGCCCGAAGTGATGTGGTCGTAGCCTGGAGCGATGTCGGTGGTCAGCGGGCCGAGGGTGTAGAACGGCGCCTCGTCGCAGCACTCCAGCTGCTTGTCCATGTTTTCCTTGATCAACTGCATCGGCACGTGGCCCGGGCCTTCGATCATGCACTGCACGTCGTGCTTCCAGGCAATCTTGGTCAGCTCGCCGAGAGTCTCCAGCTCACCGAACTGGGCTTCGTCGTTGGCGTCGGCAATCGAACCCGGACGCAGGCCATCCCCCAAGGAGAAGCTGACGTCGTAGGCCTTCATGATTTCGCAGATTTCGTCGAAGTGGGTGTAGAGGAAGTTCTCTTTATGGTGCGCCAGGCACCACTTGGCCATGATCGAGCCGCCCCGGGAAACGATGCCGGTCACGCGTTTAGCGGTCAGCGGCACATAGCGCAGCAGCACCCCGGCGTGGATGGTGAAATAGTCCACGCCCTGCTCGGCCTGCTCGATCAAAGTGTCGCGGAACAGCTCCCAGGTCAGGTCCTCGGCCACGCCGTTGACCTTTTCCAAAGCCTGGTAGATCGGCACGGTACCAATCGGCACCGGCGAGTTACGGATGATCCACTCGCGGGTTTCATGGATGTGCTTGCCGGTGGACAAGTCCATCACCGTGTCCGAACCCCAGCGAATGCCCCAGGTCAGTTTCGCCACTTCTTCCTCGATGGAAGAACCCAGGGCGCTGTTGCCGATGTTGCCGTTGATCTTCACCAGGAAGTTACGGCCGATGATCATCGGCTCCAGCTCAACGTGGTTGATGTTGGCCGGGATGATGGCGCGGCCGCGGGCGATTTCCTCGCGGACGAACTCTGGGGTGATTTCTTTCGGGATGCTGGCACCGAAGCTGTGGCCGGCGTGTTGCTGCTTCAGCAGGCCGGCGGCGCGGGCCTCCTGGAGCTTCATGTTTTCGCGGATCGCGACGTATTCCATCTCGGCAGTGATGATGCCCTGGCGGGCGTAGTGCATCTGGCTGACGTTGGCCCCGGCCTTGGCCCGACGCGGGTTGTTGACGTGGGCGAAGCGCAGTTTGGTCAGCTCGGCATCGGCCAGGCGCTGCTGGCCGAAGTTGGAGCTCAGGCCCGCCAGGCGCTCGGTGTCGCCACGGTCGTCGATCCAGGCCGAGCGCACATCGCCCAGCCCCTTGCGCACGTCGATCACAACGTTCGGGTCGGTGTAAGGGCCGGAGGTGTCATAAACGGTGACCGGCGCGTTGATTTCGCCGCCGAAATCGGTGGGCGTCACATCAAGGGTGATTTCGCGCATCGGCACGCGGATGTCCGGGCGAGAACCCTGAACGTAGACTTTTTGCGAACGGGTGAACGGCTTGACCGATTGTTCGTCGACCTTGGCCGAATCGCTCAGGTTGATCGCGTTTTTAGATTTTGTAGTCATCACGGGCTCTCCAGACAGCATCCAGGCAGTGGATTGTCGGAGCAGAACCTGAAAGGCACGGACGCACCAGGACTGGTGCTGTGCATCGTCGTCGAGCGTTCGATTGTCGAACAATTTCCCGGACGAAGCACAAGAGGACTCGCCGGGTGACGAGAAATCTTGTTCCCTACGCAGGCGCTAACCTGATCAGGTTCAACGGGATCCGAAATTATTCGATCTCAGCCTCATAGCAAGGCACCCCGACAAGAACTGGCGCAGTCTAGACCAAAGTCCGGGCGCAATGCCAATCCCCGTGCAATCAGCATGATGAATGGCGTAATTGCAGGATTGTTGCCATAAGTCAGCACATCTACACTCGCTGGGCCGCGCCAAGCCTTGACGCTCCCGAGAGCGAGACTTAGCCTTGGCGCCTGAATTATCCTCGTAATATTACTCAAGGGATCGCCTCATGCTGCGCAAACTCTCACTGGCCCTTGCCGTGTCTTGTGCGTCCAATGGAATGGCTTGGGCAGCAGAAGCGCCCTTAACCACCAAGACCGATCTGGTCAGCGTCTACCAGGAAGCCGTGGACAACAACGCCGACCTGGCTGCCGCCCGCGCCCAATACGGCGCCCAGAAGGAAGTGGTGCCCCAGGCCCGTGCCGGCCTGCTGCCCAACCTCTCGGCCGGTGCAGACCTGAACAACACCCGCACGCAAATCGATCGGCCTTCGGCGACCTCCACACGCAGCGGCACGGTGTACCAGGCGACCCTGGCCCAGCCACTGTTCCGCGCCGATCGCTGGTTCCAGTTGCAGGCCGCCAAGGACGTCAACGAGCAGGCTGCCCTGCAGCTCTCGGCCACTGAACAGAACCTGATCCTGCAAAGCGCGGAAAACTACTTCGCGGTGCTGCGCGCCCAGGACAACATGGCCTCGACCAAGGCCGAAGAATCGGCCTTCAAACGACAGCTGGACCAGTCCAACGAGCGCTTCGACGTGGGCCTGTCGGACAAGACCGACGTCCTGCAATCCCAGGCCAGCTACGACACCGCCCGGGCCAACCGGATCCTCGCCCAGCGCCAGGTGGACGATGCGTTCGAAGCCCTGATCACCCTGACCAACCGCCAGTACAACTCAATCCAGGGCATCGTCCACACCCTGCCGTGCTGGCGCCATCACCGAACGACGCCAAGGCCTGGGTCGACACCGCCGCCAAGCAGAACCTCAATCTGCTGGCCAGCAACTACGCGGTCAGCGCCGCCGAAGAAACCCTCAAGCAGCGCAAGGCCGGCCATGCACCGACCCTGGACGCCGTGGCGCAGTACAAGAAGGGCGACAACGACGCCTTCGGCTTCAGCAACCCGGACCCTGCCCTGCAAGGCCAACGTTACGGTGGCGACGTCGAACAGCGCAGCGTCGGCTTGCAGTTGAACATCCCGATCTTCAGCGGCGGCCTGACCAGCTCCCAAGTGCGCGAGTCCTACTCACGCCTGAGCCAGACCGAGCAGCAACGTGAATCCCTGCGCCGCCAGGTGGTGGAAAACACCCGCAACCTGCACCGCGCGGTGAACACCGATGTCGAGCAGGTCCAGGCGCGGCGCCAGTCGATCATCTCCAACCAGAGCGCCGTGGAAGCCACGGAAATCGGCTATCAGGTGGGGACCCGTAACATCGTCGACGTGCTCGATGCCCAGCGCCAGCTGTACACCTCGGTGCGCAACTACAACAACAGCCGCTATGACTACATCCTCGACAACCTGCGCCTGAAGCAGGCCGCCGGAACCCTGAACCCCGGGGATCTGCAAGACCTGTCGCGCTACCTGAAAGCCGACTACAACCCGGACCGCGACTTCCTGCCGCCGGACCTGGCCAAAGCGGCCCAAGAGCAATTGCAGGCGCGCTGAACCCGCCGCGACAGGCACAAAAAAGGCCGGTGCGATTCACAGGAATCGCACCGGCCTTTTGCGTTCAGCCTCCAGCAGTGGCGTCAGGAGCGAGCCTTGAGCAAGCGCTCCAGGCCATCCAGCAAGCGCTGCAGCGCCCCCTGGTTGGCCGCCATGACCTTGAGCCCGGCTTCGGCCATTTTCTGTGCATCCCGTGGCAGCTCGAACAGCCGCTGCACCGCCACCGCCAAGCCTTCGGCATCCTCCACTTCCTGCAGCGCACCGGCCTCGCGCAGCAGGGCGGCGATTTCCAGGAAGTTAAACAGGTGCGGCCCACTCAGCACCGGCTTGGCCAGGGCTGCCGGCTCCAGCAGGTTGTGCCCGCCATTGGGCACCAGGCTGCCGCCGACAAACGCGCTGTCGGCCAAGGCATACAGAAACAGCAGCTCGCCCATGGTGTCGCCCAACAGCACCGAGGTGTGGCTGCCCACCGGTTCCGCGCTGGAGCGGCGCACCGTGGCAAAGCCCTGTTGCCGACACAGCTCGAACACTGAATCGAAGCGCTCAGGGTGACGCGGCACCAGAATCAGCAAGGCGTTGGGGTAACTGTCCAGCAGACGACGATGGGCATCGAGCACCACCGCATCTTCGCCGTCATGGGTGCTGGCGGCGATCCACACCGGACGCTCCAGGGCGCCCCATTGCTGACGCAACTCGGCGGCGCGTGCCAGCAATTGCGGGTCGATGGTCAGGTCGAACTTGATCGAGCCGGTCACCTCGACCGTTTCCGGCCGCGCGCCCAGGGCACGAAAGCGCTCCGCCTCGGCCTCGGTCTGCACCGCGAACAGGCTCATTTCCTGAAGCATTGGCCGGGTCAACCGGGCAAAGCGGCCGTAGCCCTTGGCTGAGCGTGCAGACAATCGGGCATTGGCCAGGGCCACTGGAATCCCGCGTTTGGCGCACTGGTGGATATGGTTCGGCCACAATTCGGTTTCCATGATGACCGCCAGCCGGGGCTGCAGCCGATCCAGAAACCGCGCGGCAGCGCACGGCAAGTCATAGGGCAGGTAGCAGTGCTGGATCCGCGGTTCATTGCCGAACAGGGCCTGGATCCGCTCGGAGCCGGTGGGCGTCATGCAGGTCACGGTGATCGGCCATTGCGGGTACTGGGCCAGCAGCCGACGGATCATCGGCGCGGCGGCAATGCTTTCACCCACCGAAACCGCGTGAACCCAGATCCCCCCGGGCTGCAGCGGCGGCAGGCCGAAGGAGAAGCGTTCGCCAATCCGCCGGGCATAGGCCGGCGCCTTGCGCGCCCGCAGCCACAGCCGAATCGCCACCAATGGCAGCCCCAGGTAAAACAGCGCGGTGTAGAGAGTTCTATTCATGGCGGCGGAGTTTATCGGTTTTTTAGCCAATCGCCTTCAAGTGCACGGCAAAACGTTGCGCCAGCCAACGGGCAGCCAGGCCCAGGGGCTCGTCTCGGCGCCAGACCAACTCCACCACCAGCGCCGGCGGGGTCCATTCACTGACCAGCTCCACCATCTGGTGCTGATAGGCCGGGTACTGCACCACGTGCCGCGGCAGCCAGGCCCAGCCCAGGCCCCGCATCAGCCACTCGGCCATGACGTAGAAACTGTCGGCGCGCCACACCTGGGGGCTGATCGCTTCGCCGCCGGGGTAGCCGCTGGTCAAGGGTGAAATCAACAACTGCCGGTGGCGCGCCAAGAGTTGGCGATCGACACGCTGTTCATGGGCCAGGGGATGGCCCACCGCGCACACCGTGACCATCTCGACACTACCCAACGCCTGCCGCTCCAAGGCCTCGGGCATGTGCTCATGGTGAAACAGCAAGCCCAGGTCAGCGCGTCGCTCCAAGAGTTTGCGCGCCACATCGCCCTGGGCCGCGCTGGCCAGTTGCACTTCCAGGCTGGGGAATTCCTCGGCCAGGGCTTCCAGGCTGTCGAGCACCGGCTGAAACGGCATCGCCTCGTCCTGGGCCAGGCGCAAACGGGCTTCCTGGCCGCGCATCATGGCCAGCGCCCGGCCGTTGAGACGATCGCATTGGCGCAATATTTCCCGGGCCTCCTGCAACAGGGCGCTGCCGGCTTCGGTAAGCCGGGGCTGGCGCCCGCTGCTACGCTCGAACAGGCTGACGCCCAGGTCTTCCTCCAGCAGGGCAATCGAACTGCTGACCGCCGACTGGGCCTTGCGCTGCTGACGCGCCACAGCGGAAAACGAACGCTGCTCGGCCACGCTGACGAACAAGCGCATTTGCTCCAGGTTCCATTGCACGCTCATGGTTCAACCTATCTCCCATTCAGATAGGTAATGACTTTACCCCATCTGTGTTCGCCCTAGAATGCGCACCTCAGAACGCCGCATCTACACGAGGAACACCCCCATGAACGCTTACTACTACCTGGCCATCGCCATCTGCGCCGAAGTGATCGCCACTGTTTCGATGAAAGCGGTCAAGGGCCTGAGCACCCCGATTCCCCTGCTGCTGATCATCGTCGGCTACGGCATCGCCTTCTGGATGCTGACCCTGGTGGTGCGCACGGTGCCAGTGGGCGTGGCCTACGCGGTCTGGGCCGGCATGGGCATTGTCATGGTCAGCATCGCCGCGCTGTTCCTCTACGGGCAGAAGCTCGACATCCCGGCCATGCTCGGCATGGCCCTGATCGTCCTGGGGGTGGTGGTAATCCAGTTGTTTTCGAAAACCGCCGGGCACTGAAAAACAGCGGCAAGAAAAGCGCCACGCTTGCAGCTTGTGGCTTGAAGCTTGAAACTTGCCGCTTCGTTTTATTTCCCGAGGTCGCTGCATGCCATCCGCTATTTCCACCGACGTGCTGATTGTCGGCGCTGGCGTCGCCGGGCTCTGGCTCAACGCGCGCCTGCGTCGCCAGGGCTTTTCCACTGTGCTGGTGGAAAGTGCCAGCCTCGGCGGCGGGCAGAGTGTGAAATCCCAGGGCATCATCCACGGCGGCGCCAAATACGCCCTGCACGGTGCCCTGACCGGCGCCTCGGAAGCCATCGCCGACATGCCTCGCCGCTGGCGCGAGGCCCTGGCTGGCAATGGCGAACTGGACCTGTCCAGCGTGCGCCTGCTCTCGGAAGCCCACTACCTCTGGTCCCCAGGCACCCTGGCCGGCAACCTCACCAGCTTCTTCGCCAGCAAGGCGGTGCGCGGCCGGGTCGATCAGGTCAAGGGCGAGCAACTGCCCCCTGCCCTGCAAGACAAGCGCTTCAAGGGCAAGGTCTATCGCTTGGCCGAACTGGTGGTGGACGTGCCCAGCCTGATCGAGCGCCTGGCCCAACTGGCCGGTGACGGCCTGCTGGCCGGGCAGCACGTCGAGCCGCTGCTGGAGCAGGGCGAACTGGTCGGGCTGCGCGTCGATGAGCGCGAAATCCGGGCCCAGCGCATCGTCCTCAGCGCCGGTGCCGGCAACGCCGAACTGCTCAGCGCCCTGGGCCTGAGCCAGCCAACCATGCAACGCCGCCCCTTGCACATGGTGATGGTCAAGGGCCCGAGCCTGAAACCGCTGTACGCCCACTGCCTGGGCGGCGGCCCCAAGCCACGGATCACCGTGACCACCCATCCTGCAGCCGATGGCCAGTGGGTCTGGTACCTGGGTGGCGACATCGCCGAAGCCGAAGGCGTGGCCCGGGAACCGGCCGCACAGATCGCGGCCGCGCAAAAAGAGCTGGGCAACCTGCTGCCCTGGGTCGACCTGAGCCAGGCGCACTGGGCCACCTTGCGGGTGGATCGCGCTGAGCCGGCACAATCGGGCCTGACCCGGCCGGACAACGCCTTCCTCGCCGAACAGAATCGCCTGCTGGTGGGCTGGCCGACCAAATTGGCCCTGGCCCCGGATTTCGCCGACCGGGTGTTGGCCGCGCTGGCCCGTGACGGTATCCAGCCTGGCCCTGCGCACACCTTGCCCAGTCTGCCCAAGCCGCCCGTGGCACAACCCGCCTGGGAGCAACTGTTGCCATGAGCCAAGTCACCCTGCACGACCTTCATCGCCCCCTGGGCAACACCGGCTTGCAGGTGTCGCCCCTGGGCCTGGGCACCGTCAAGCTGGGCCGCGACCAAGGGGTCAAGTACCCCAATGGCTTCCAGATCCCGGGGGACGACGAAGCCCGCATGCTGCTCAAGCTGGCCCGCGACCTGGGCATCAACCTGATCGACACCGCGCCGGCCTACGGCCGCAGTGAAGAACGCCTGGGCCCGCTGCTGCGTGGCCAGCGCCAGGACTGGGTGATTGTCAGCAAGGTGGGAGAAGAGTTCAGCAACGGCCTGTCCCAGCACGACTTCAGC
Source organism: Pseudomonas morbosilactucae (assembly GCF_023241665.1). Lineage (NCBI taxonomy): Bacteria > Pseudomonadati > Pseudomonadota > Gammaproteobacteria > Pseudomonadales > Pseudomonadaceae > Pseudomonas > Pseudomonas morbosilactucae. The sequence goes on from NZ_JALQCX010000036.1 coordinate 49,030, forward strand.
GCCCAGCACACCCGTGCATCGGTGGAGCGCAGCCTGCAACGCCTGGAAACCGATGTGATCGATCTGGTGCTGGTGCACTCCGATGGCAATGACCTGGCAATCCTCGATGACGGCGAGGTCTACCAGACCCTGGCGGCGCTCAAGCGTGAAGGCAAGATCCGTGGCTTCGGCTTTTCCGGCAAGACCGTCGAAGGCGGCCTCAAGGCACTGGAGCAAGGCGACTGCGCCATGGTCACCTACAATCTGAACGAACAAAGCGAGCGGGCGGTCATTGATTATGCGGCGCGCCACGGCAAAGCCATCCTGGTGAAAAAGGCCCTGGCCAGCGGCCATGTGTGCCTCAACCCGGGCGTGGACCCGGTCCGCGCCAGCTTCGAGTTGTTGTTTGACCAGCCGGGCGTTGCCAGTGCTATTGTCGGGACCATCAACCCCCTGCACCTGGCCCATAATGTGACGACCGTTGCCCAGGTCCTGAGCAAAAACTGATGCCGCCGACGCGGCCGACCCCGACGCAAGAAGGAGCCGACATGCCGCGAACGCTGATAAGAAAGAACCCCAGCAACTTCAAGACCCTGCCGTTATTCGTCGAAGCGACCCCCGAAGGCCTGAGCTACCAGAGCGTCGGGATGCCGCTGAATTTTTCCCAGACCCTGCAGCGCCGCCGCCCGGTGGCCGTGGCCGATCCCGAGCGTTTCGCCCTGGAACTGGCCAACCTCGGGGTCTCGGTGCGCCTGACCCTGCATTGGCAAAACCGCGACTACTGGGTATTGGTGCGCCAGCGCCGCCAGGATCGCGGCGACGTGGTGCTCAAGCTGATCTCCGGTTACGTACCGGCCCAGGAACTGAACCTGCCGCTGCACACGGCCATCCAGGAAATCGCCGAAGAATGCCTGCTGGAGACGCCCGAAGGCTGGCTGGGCGGGCGCTTCAACGACACCTGGCTGCCCACGCCCTACTCCGGCGCCCTGCATTACCGCGAAGCCCTGCCCTTTCGCCTGACGCCGCTGTCTGGCGCGGCGCGCCCGGTGCGGTGCGCCAACCTGCAATTGATCGAGCGCCCACGGGCCTATGTCCACCTGCCCACGGCGTCATTGCAATTGATTTATGACTTGCGCCTCGACGTCCCCAAGGAAGCCAAGTCCCTGAGCCTGTTCCATGTCGACGAACGCCTGGAAGGCGACCAACTGGTCGCACGCCTGGATCGCAAGCGCCCGGACCTGTACCTGATGCCGCTGACAGATGGCCAGCCTTGCGGCGAGCTCTACACCCTGAAAAAAGACCGCCTGCACCCGGCCAGTACTCGTGGTTTGTACCTGGCAGAAAGCTTCGCCCAGCAGGACGGTTGGCTGGTGCGTGATGAGCGGATTCGCTGGAAAGACTGGCTCAGGCAGCGTGGCCTGAGTGCGCCGGAAAAGGACTCGAAACTCAAGCGTTTGACCGGCAAGGCGCGACAGATCTTGCGCAAGATCGTGCCCGCGAAGGCCAGCCAGCAACGCTGAATCCACAGGCGGCGTGTTCCCCTGCGGGAACACGCCAATACCCGGCAGGCCTTACTCCGATTTGCGGATTTTCTCGACGATGGCGGTGGTCGAGCTGTTTTCCACCAGCCCCAAGACCTTCACCGTGCCGCCGTAGGCCTTGACGATATCGGCGCCGACCACTTGGTCGATACCGTAGTCACCGCCCTTAACCAGCACATCGGGCTTGACCTGGCTCAGCAGGTTTTCCGGGGTGCCTTCAGGGAAGCTGATCACCCAATCCACCGCGCCCAAACCCGCCAGCACAGCCATGCGCCGGTCAACGCTGTTGATCGGTCGACCCGGCCCTTTCAGGCGGCTGACCGACGCATCGTCGTTGATCGCTACGATCAGGCGATCGCCCTGGGCACGTGCCTGCTCCAAGTAGGTCACGTGGCCGGCATGGAGAATGTCGAAACAGCCGTTGGTGAAGACAATCTTCTCGTTGTGCGCACGGGCATCGTCGATCGCCAACAACAACTGGTCGAGGCTCAGCACACCACGCTCGGAACCTTCCTCACGCTGGATGGCACGACGCAGCTCCGGGGCGCTGATCGCCGCAGTACCGAGTTTGCCCACCACAATGCCCGCCGCCAGATTGGCCAGGGCCACCGCGTGGGGCAGCTCTTCGCCGGCCGCAATGGCCGCAGCCAGGGTCGAGATGACGGTATCGCCGGCACCGGTGACGTCGAACACTTCACGGGCCCGGGCCGGCAAGTGCAGGGCCGGATGATCGGGGCGCAGCAGGGTCATACCGTGCTCGCCGCGGGTCACCAGCAAAGCACCCAATTCCAGGTCGTGCATCAGCGTTGCACCCTTGCTCACCAGTTCGTGCTCGTCGGCACAACCACCAACGATGGTTTCGAACTCGCTGAGGTTAGGGGTGATCAGGCTGGCGCCACGGTAGATGGAGAAATCCTTGCCCTTGGGGTCCGCCAGCACCGGAATACCGCGGTTGCGGGCGGCCTGGATCAGGACCTGATGGTTCTTCAGGGCGCCTTTGCCGTAGTCCGACAACACCAGCACCTTGACCCCTTCGAGCAACGCGTCGACTTCAGTGGCCAGGGCCAGGGCGTCAGTGGCGAACGGCTCTTCGAAATCAATTCGCAGCAGTTGCTGGTGACGACTCATGACCCGCAGCTTGACGATCGTCGGCTGATGGGCGATGCGCTGGAAAATGGCCCGTACGCCAGCGCCGTGGAGGCTGTTGGTCAGGCTTTCAGCCGCTTCATCGTCACCGGTCACGCCCACCAATGAGGCAGGTGCGCCGAGGGCGGCGATGTTCAGGGCAACGTTGGCGGCACCGCCGGGGCGGTCCTCGATTTGCTCGACCTTGACCACCGGCACCGGCGCCTCAGGGGAAATCCGTGAGGTACCACCATGCCAGTAACGGTCGAGCATGACATCGCCGACCACCAAGACAGGGGCTTGATCGAATCGCGGCATGGACAACTTCATGGAGCAACCCACATACAAAATGAACAGGGGCGCGATATTAACACAGGGTTGGCGCCGCCTAGTTCAATGGCTTCAGCCAGCTGTGTGAAGAATTAAAACCGCTCATTTCTCCAGCAACAGGCCTAGCAAGCGCGCCGTGGCCTGGGCCAGGCCGACGCTGGCGGTATCGATTTCACACTCGGGGTTCCGCGGGGCTTCGTAAGGGCTGTCCAGGCCGGTGAAATCCTTGATTCGCCCTGCCAGGGCCGCCTGATACAACCCCTTGGGGTCTCGCCGGGCACAAGTCTCGAAGGCCGTGCTGATGTACACCTCAAGAAACTCATCAGGCCCGAACAAGGCTCGGGCGGCGTCACGTTCAGCGCGGAACGGCGAGATCGCCGAGACAATCACCAACAGCCCGGCGTCCACCATCAACCGCGCCACTTCCGCCATGCGCCGGATGTTTTCCTTGCGCGCCTCTGGCCCCATGCCCAAGTCACTGCACAAGCCGCTGCGCACATTGTCGCCATCGAGCAGGAAGGTGTGCAGGCCCCGCTCGTTCAACCGCAACTCCAGCTGATTGGCCAGGGTCGACTTGCCGGCACCGGAGAGCCCGGTCAACCAGATGCAGCGGGGTTTCTGGTGCTTGAGGGCAGCCCGGGATGAACACGAAAGGGCCAGCGTGTAAGGACGGATCTGTGGCTGTTCCTGAGTGCTGAAGGCAGGCTCATTCATAGCCAAGCATCTCGTAGTCACGCTCATAGACTCGCCGCACCAGGCGCCGGGTGCGCACCGTGCACAACTCGCGGACTGGCTGGGCATGCCGGTGCTGGGAAACATTCAGACGAGGCAGTTGCGAGGTCACGCCGAGGTGATCGCAGAGCAGGTGAAAGTCACGCTCCAGGTGTTCCTGGTAGCCGATGAAGTCCATGGACAAGCGCCCAAGGGAGTCAGTGAGAAAGTCACTTTGGGCAGCAAAGTGCATCTGCCGCTGGATGTTTTCCGGGCGCAGCCAGCGACTGACGAAGTCGTCGAAATCCCGGTAATGGCTGACCAGCGCCTGGGCGGCCTGATCGCGGTTGCCGAGTCGATTGCCCCGCAGAAAGGCGTAGGCCGAATAGGCACGCTCCAACGGATCACGCACAAAGGCGAACTTGAAGCTGCTGGAAAACTCCCGGGGAAACTGCTGCTCATACCAGTACAACGGCAGGTGCCCGGGGCTCCAACCGTCGAACAGGGCTGCACAGACACTGCTACCGGCACATTTGGGCACATGGATGAACAGGCATGATTGCCGGGAGAAGGCCTGGGGGAAGCGCACATTGGCAGACATCGCCTTGTTCACCACCTGGCGGTCCACCACAGACAAGCGCCCGAGCAAGAAACTGCGCTGGGACTTGGGTAATAACTTCCACAGATAACGTTGCAACATTCCAACACCCACGCAACGGGGATGGCCCCGTCGATCTGTTCAATAGATTCAGGCGGGAACCATAACAAGGGCGTTGGGCGGAATTATTTAGGCTTGGTCAAGACTGTATGGGGCTGGTTACAAACCCGGAGGCAAGGCACCCAGCAAGGGGGAGGTTCGGCCTCCCCCCAGAGGATCAGGCGATGCCGTTGGGCACCGGTTCCTCAAGGCCCATGGCGTGCAGACGAGCGTAGTAGCCGTTCTGCGCCAACAGCTCACTGTGGGTGCCACGCTCGACAATGCGCCCCTGATCCATGACCAGGATCAGGTCGGCCTTCTCGATAGTCGACAGACGGTGCGCAATGACCAGGGTGGTACGACCCTTCATGACCTTGTCCAGGGCGGCCTGGATATGCCGCTCGGACTCGGTGTCCAGGGCCGAGGTGGCCTCGTCGAGAATCAGCAACGGCGCGTTCTTCAACAACGCCCGGGCAATTGCCAGACGCTGACGCTGACCACCGGACAACAGCACGCCATTCTCTCCGACCTGGGTGTCCAGGCCCTCAGGCAACTGGGCGATGAAGTCCATGGCATAGGCATCCACCGCGGCTTTCTCGATGTCTTCACGCGGCGCGCCAGCCAAGTCACCGTAGGCGATGTTGTTGGCCACGGTGTCGCTGAACAGGGTGACGTTCTGCGTCACCTGGGCAATATGCCGACGCAGGTTCAGCAGCCGGTATTGCTCGATTTCCGTGCCATCCAGCAGGATTTCGCCCTTGTCGTGGTGATAGAAGCGTGGGATCAGGTTGGCCAGGGTCGACTTGCCGCTCCCTGAGCGCCCGACCAGCGCCACCATTTTCCCCGGGTCCACCGAGAAGCTGATGTCATCCAGCACCTGCCGCTCCGTACCCGGGTAGGTGAAGCTCAGGTTGCGCACTTCCAGGCGACCAGTGACCGAGGCGTGCTCGACCGTGCCCTTGTCCAGCTCAGGTTCGACGTCCAGTTGTTCGAAGATGCTTTCCGCACCCGCAACGCCTTTCTGAATGGTCGAGCTGACTTCCGACAATTGACGGATCGGCTTGGGCAGCAAACCGGCCATGGTGATGTAGGCCACCATTTCCCCCGCCGAGGCATCGCCGCGCAGGTAAAGCACCAGGAACATCAACACCGCCATGGCGCTGTAGATCACCAGTTGCAGGAGCGGCGTGTAGATCGCCCCGGTGCGGGTCATGCGCAGTTGCTTGTCGGTATTGCCCTGGCTGGCCTTGAGGAAGCGATTCTGCTCATAGACCTCGCCGCCGAAGCTGCGCACCACGCGATAGCCTTGAATGGTTTCCGAAGCCACGTGGGTCACATCACCCATCGCGGCTTGAATCTTCTTGCTCTGTTTGCGGAATTTCTTGCTCGCCGTACTGACCATGACTGCGATCAGCGGCAGGATGGCAATCATCACCAGGGTCAGGCGCCAATTCATCCAGAGCAGGGAAGCGAACAGGAAGATCACCGTCATGCCCTCACGTATGACGACCTTGATCGCATCCGTCGCCGCCCCCGTGACCATGGTCACGTTGAACGTGATGCGCGAGATCAGGTGGCCAGAGTTGTGCTTGTCGAAGTAGCGGTTGGGCAGGATCAACAGGTTGTTGAACAACTGCACCCGCAGGTCATGCACCAGGCCGAGGGAGACCTTGGCCAGGAAGTAGTTACCCAGGTAGGAACCCAGGCCCTGCCAGGCGGCAATCAACACAATCAGCAGCGGCACGGCCTGCAACAGTTGCATGTCGCGCAGGTAGGGCACCGAAGGAAAGAGCACTGCTTGAGGGTCGGACAGGCCATCGACAAAGTACTTGAGGATGTAGCCGAGCATCGGCTGAGTCGAGGCGAAGATCAGAAAGCCGACGATGCTGATAAGGAACAGGCCGATATAAGGCCGAACATAGCCAAGCAGGCGGAAGTAGATTTTCAAGCTCGATGGGCTTGCGGAGAGACTGGAGTCGGTCATATCACGCGAACGTCACTAAAAAGGACGCTGACTTTAGCACAGCTTCCCCGCCGCACTGGCAATCCCGTCGGGGCGCGGATTGTGCAACTGACAAACGACACCCTTGGCTTTAGCCGCTATCATGGCCGACTTCATTTCTGGGACGAAACTCTAAGTATGCAATCCAGCGCTCTGCGTGATACGTCCAATCGAATCTTCGATTTCATCTGCCTATGGATTCTGCCGCTGGGTTATCTGCTGCTGCTGTGTTCCATGTTCTTTCTGCCCGGGCGCGGTTCGCTGCACAAGCTCTATTACGCACTGTTCAGCATTCCGACACTGCTTGCCCTGTGCCTGCGGCCCAGCGAGCTCAAAGGGCTATGGCGTGAACCCGCCTTTACGCTGGTTTTGCTCTACCTGGGCTGGGCAACCCTCAGCCTGACGTGGAGCCCGGACGTAGATAACGCCTTCAGCGAAATCAAGACGCCCCTGCATACCTTGATGCTCTTCCTGGGTTGCTGCCTGTTGGTACGCCATCGCCGGGATGTGCTTCATCCGATCATTTTCACCGCGGCCCTCGTGGCGCTCGCCGCATCGGTCTTCAATCTGTACGGGTTCGCCATGCACCCCAAACATGCGCGGATGGTCGGCGCCGGCGCGTTTGACAACCCTCTGCTCAGCTCCCACGTCTTCGGCTTTTTCTGCAGCTACTGGCTGTTTCTCAGCATGACCTGCCAGCGGCGCCAATTGCTGTGGCTGAGCATTCCGGCACTGGTGGTGATGTTTGCCGCCGTGATTGCAACAGGCTCAAGGACGCCCATGGTCGCCTTGACCCTAGCGGCACTGTGGCTGGCGTTTATCTGCTGGAACCGTCGCTCGCTGATCTTGCTGGGGACAATGTTTGTGGGGGGCACCGCCATACTGATCACGCTCTCGCACATGCTCATCGAACGCGGCAGCTCGTACCGCTTCGAACTCTGGCAACTGGCACTCAACCAGATCAGCGCTCACCCATGGATAGGCCACGGCTACCAAGCCACGCTTGCCTTGCCATTGAGCAGCCTTGGCATCACCTTCGAAGAGCCCCACAACTTCGCCCTTGGGGTTCTTTACTACGTCGGCGCGATAGGTTTGCTGCTCTGGCTCTTGATGCAGGCCTGGAGCTTGCTCAATAGCTGGCGCCTGCGCGCGCAACCCCTGCTGATCCTGGCCTCGACCTGGCTGATGTTTGGTATCGGCGCAGGCCTGACCGAAGGCGGGGGCATTCTGTCGCGGCCCAAGGAGCACTGGTTCCTGCTCTGGATCCCCCTGGCCCTGATCATTGCCCTGAGCATCAACCAGCGCGCCAAGCGTTTGCTGGCGACCCCGGTAAAGAGGCTTCAGGCACAGGCTCTGGATACCCTGACGCGCAACGCCCATGTGATTGAAGAAGACGGCCTGGGCCCCAAAGTACTGCGCCTGGATGACGGCAGCTTCCTGAAGATTTTCCGTTGCCGCTCCTGGTACACCTCCGGCGGCTTCAACCCTTACTCGGAGCGCTTCGCGGTCAACAGCCTGCAATTGTCCGCCATGGGCATCACGACCCCTGAAATCCTCGGCCTGTATCAACTGCCGGACAACAGCGGCGCGGTGCGCTACCAGCCCCTTCCAGGCCAAACCGTGCGCCAGCAGTTGCAAGCCACAGACAGCGCCGAAGCGCGCAACGCCCTGATGAAGCGCTTTGGTCGCTTCATGGGCCAGTTGCACGAACAAGGGGTGTACTTCCGCTCACTGCACCTGGCCAACGTACTGGTCCTGGAAAACGGTGAGTTTGGCCTGATTGATCTCGCTGACCTGCGCATCTACCCGTCGGCCCTGCCCGCGACCCTGCGCCAGCGCAATCTGCGCCATATGCAACGTTATGCCGAAGATCGTGCGTGGCTGTTCGAAGAGCATGTCGAGGCATTGCTGCAGGGCTATGGCGAAGCAGCATCGTCTACCTTGGCCAAGCGCTTACAGCAGCAAATCCTCCTGACCCATAACTGATCGCCCTCCGGGCCGGCAACCATTGCCGGCCCAGCGCTGCGGCGGCCGCTCAACTCGGTGAACGCTGCCTCGCGTACGCCAGGAAGCCGTCGATATCGGTGCTGCAAAGCTTGTCACCCAAGCCATGCAACTCGGCTTCCGGCCATTGCCACCATGCACTGGCGAGCAGTTGTTCGCGCTGCTCCTCGGGAAAGCGCCAACGCAGGAAGCGCGCAGGATTGCCGCCGACCACCGCGTAAGGTGCGACATCTTTGGTGACCAGGGCTCCCGCCGCGACAATCGCACCATGGCCAATGGTCACGCCGGATAACAAGGTGCAGTTGGAACACAACCACACATCGCTGCCCACCGTCACATCACCGTGGGTGCCGCTGAAGGCCTGGATGTGAGACGCCTGGGCCACCATGGCGGGAAACGGATAGGTGGTGACCCAGTCGGCGCGGTGATGCCCTCCGAGGAAGATCTGCACCCCCTCGGCAATCGAGCAGTAGGCACCAATACGCAGGGTAGAGCCTTCCTGCCAGTCATGAACCAGGGGCAAGCCATAGCTGCCCCGGCCTATCTCATAGCCGGGGTAACGCTGCTTGAAGCGCACTACGCCGCGCTCGATCTTCGGCAACTTACGGATCGCACGTTTGGCGCGTTTCTCCAGAAAGCGTTGTATCCAGCCCATCGCGCAACGCCTCTCTTCAGTCTTTTTCCAAGGGAGAGAAATACAAGCGCCCCAGCCCACGCCAAGTCTTCTTGTTCCACGCCTTGAGGGGGATCTGCGCCAACAGTTCACGCGCCAGGACACGATCCCGATTGGCGGTTTTCAAGAACATCGAACTGAGGAACTTGTAGCGCACCTCGTCGTAACGCGGGTGATCGCTGAACAACGCGTAGGAGCGCAGGATGTTGTCGATCATGAAGCGGTGGTTCTTGTAAGAGTTGGTGGCGTGCTTGCGATAGCGCGCCATCAGCACGTTAAGACCATCGATGAAATAACCGGCACGCGTGATCTTCAACTCGATCAACAAATCTTCGAGGCGGATATTCGGGTCGAAGCCACCGACCTTTTCCAGCGCTTCGCGACGGATCATCAGGGTTGGAGCCGGCGGGTAAGGCTTGCGCTCCATGAACATGTCATCGAAGTCCAGACGCCGGAACGGCACATCCCGACGCTGGCGTTTCTCCGGAAACAGCTCGCCGTTGGCGTCGATCAGTTCGATGTTGCCTGCACAGATGCCCACTTCTGGCTTACCGTCCAGGTACTCGACCTGAACCGCGATGCGCTCCGGCAGCATGATGTCGTCAGAACCGAACGGCACGATCAAGCTGCCTTTGGCCCGGGCAATCGCGCCATTGAGGGTATTGGTCAGGCCCTGGTTCTGCTGGACCTGGAAATCAAAAGCGTGCTGCGCCTGCAAGGCACGGATACGCTCGACACTGTCGTCGGTGGAGCCGTCATCAACCACCAGCAATTCGATGTTCGAATAGGTCTGGTTCAAGACACTGAGAATACTTTGCTCAATGTAGGGCGCGTGGTTGTAAGAAGCGATGATCACCGTCACCAGTGGTTGCTGGTCTTTCATAAAGCTCCCTTACCCGCCTGACTCAATCCCGAGTCGATCAATTGCAAATACTCCTGACGAAACACGTCAATATCGTGCTGTTCCTGCAAATAGCGGTAGGCCTGCTCGCCCTTTAGCCGAAGCGCCTCGTCGGACAGTTGCAGGTACTGATCCAGGGCCTCGATCAACGCCGGAACGTTGGCCGGCTCCACCGCCAGGCCGCCGGCCCCCTGGATCAGCGGCAACATGGCGGGCACGTTGGACGCGATGATCGGCAGATGACCGCTCATGCCCTCAAGCAGCGCCAGGCCCAGGCCCTCGGCCAGGGACGGCATGGTCCATAGATCAAACGCACGCACATACTGCAGGGCGTTCTCCTTGAACCCAAGCAAATGGGCGCGCCCACCCAGGCCCAGGCGCTCGATCTCGCGACTCAGGTTCGACTCTTCACGCCCGGCCCCCATGATTGCCAGCTGGGCCTGGGGGTACTTGTCCTTGAGCGCGGCGAACGCCTGCAACAGATAGGTGTGCCCCTTGACGGGCACCAGGCGCCCAAGCGCGCCGATCAAGCGGGCATCCGCATCCAGGCCGAGCAACTCTCGGGCCTGCTGACGCGGGTGCTGCAAGGCTTCTGCCTGCTCGATGTCGATGGCATTGGTGATCGCCCAAGTGTTCTGGTCGGTGAACCCGCAATCGCAATCCAGCAAATACTGCTTCACTGCCGGCGACACCCCGACAAACCGCCAGTGGTGATCGATCATGCGCTGGGTCTGACGCCGCCGGTACAGGCGGTCGTACTCGCCAAAACCATGGGAGATGCCAATGCACAGCGGAATCTTCAACCAACGGTTGAGTTGCAGCAGCATGTTGACTGGCTTGAAGCGATTGCAGATCACCACATCGAACTGTTCCTTGCGGCAAAACTGGTACAACCGCCACATGGCGCGAAGCCGCATGCCCTTCAAGGACTTGGCGGAAAAATCGAAATACACCGAGTGATCGGCCCGGCTGACCGGATCGTTCGGCCCTGGACGACCGCGCAGGAAGGCGGCGGTGACTTCATAGCGCTGAGCAGGCAAGGCCTTGACGATCTGTTCGGCAAGGTCAGCGAAATCATGGGCTTTGACATTGTAATCGGGCTGCAACTGCAGGACCTTGAAACGCTGACTCATAACTCTCCCCGCTGAAAACCTGTCGCATCAATGACCCAGCACGGCTCGCTTGCCAGTGCTTTGACCTGCTCCGGAGCCGGCTCCGGCAAACCTGCCCATTCGTTACGTTTCCAGCACACAAAATGAAAGTAGGGAAAGCTCCGATCGCCATCACGATCATTGGTCAGCCGCCCGTTTCTCCAATACCAACGCAAAGGGAAGCGATCAGTGCCGTCGTGCCACTTGATGACCCCGCCCGGCGTACTGAAGGCCTCGGTGAACTCACTGCGTCGACGCCAGGGGTTGAACTGGCCGACCAGTTTGAACAGGGGCTTGGGGAGGTTTTTGCGCCAAAGGAAAATCCGACTGAAGGCGCCCTCATCCAAGGCATGATGCGCTTGATCGGTGAAGCGCTCCTTCCAATTCTTGATCTGCATGAACAGCTCCCGCTTGCGGGCGCTGTTGCGCATCAGGCACAGGTGCCCGGCGACACGCCGCTCATGGGTGGAGAACAAGTCATAGCCGGCCAGGCGATCGGCTGTGAAATACTCCCGCAGATTGCCGTAGACCAGATCGATATCCCCAAAAGCCCAGAAGTCATAGCCCTCCAGGCGATCGGCATGGATATGACCGAGGGCAGGCTTGATATCACAGAGCTTGTAGGCGGCCCGTGGCGCGAAATCAATACCCAGGCGCCTGGATACCAATTGACAGTAGTCGCTGAAGCTCATGGGCTCGATGGTGACGTTGTCCGGCAGGTGATCCGGCGTGCCACAGTCACTGAACAGCAACCAGTCAATGTCCGGGTTGCGTCGGCAACTTTCGAGAAAAAACGGCATCCAGAAGGGCCAACGGCCGAAATACGGGATGACAAACAAGATACTTGGGCACTGATTGATCACAGAATGCTCACTGTCGAATTACTCAGCACAAAACGCCCCTGCGTCGCTGCCGCGTCAAGGGCGCTCCACCAGCCAGAACAGTTCATGCCGTCTGACCGCCTTGCGAAAAAACTCATTCTCGCCGAACGGCGAAGGTGAGCGAAGAGCCAGAAGCGACTGGATCGAACGACGCAAACGACGCTTGAACGGCATTCGCGGCTGCAGGTCATGCATCATCCCCAGCGCCATGGCCTTGTCACATTGCTGCTCCGGCGATAATGACAGGCACCACGGACGCAAGCTTTGTGCCGAATCGAACATCGGCGGCAAGGCAATTCCTGCCCCGGCATCACCCATAGGCCAGCGATCGTTGTCATGCAGGTGGTTGGCATAACCCAGCACCGTGGACGGCTGCCAATCCAGCCCTTGCAACGCCTCCAACACCGCCGCCTGGGCACAGATATGGTCGGGATGGGGGTCCAGGGATGGATGGGGCAGGACCAGCACTTGCGGTCGCGCCTTAAGCAGCAGCGCCCGCAGATCGGCCAACAGGTTGTTCCAGGTTGGCTGGCCGTCCTGATCCGCCGGCAAGGGGAACGGATTGAGCTGGCGGAACAGACGGATATCCGTCAGGTCGGCTTCTCGCGAGGCCATGGGCTGCTCGGGAGCCGCCTGCATCGCCGGCAGTTGCAGGCAGAAATAGCCCAATTGCACGCAATGGGCCTCGGGTACTCCCGCCCAGCGCGGCACCGCAATACTGTCCCAGGCCCGCAGTCGCCCCTTGATCCGCGCCGCTTCGACCGGCTTCAGGCCCATGGCCTGATAGTGTTCGGCTTCAATCTCGCCAGCGGTCAGGGTCACGATCCAGGCTTCATCGGCCTGGCTGTAGAGGCCAAACGCAGCCAGCTCGGCGTCATCGGCGTGGGGGGCGATCACCATCACCCGCTGACGCCGATAGTCCGGCTGGCGGAACAGACTCAGTTGCGGCTCGCCCCGCAGCCGACAAAAATGCCCGCGCACGCGCAACTCACCATTGAGCAGGGCCTGGCTGGAACCACTGAGGTTGAGGAACCGCCGACCATTGACGCCACGTTCAAAGGTTTGCCGATCCGCACCTGAGCCGCTCGACAGCTCGATTGCCGGATCAAGGAAACGCCCCAGCCACGTGCTCTTGACCTGCAGTTCCAAGATCAGGGTTTCATCGCCGACCAGCTCCAGCGCTGGGTCCAGGCGTAGATAACCGTCCTGCAGATGGACCTTAGGCTGCTCGGTTTCAGGGCCAAAGCGATACTGGTAGTCATCCTTGGGCGAGTAGAACAGGTGATCAGCAAACCAGGCTTCATGGGCCACCCAGGCCAGGACGGCCAACAGCAGCGGCAGCCACCACACCACCAGCAGGCCAACGGCGAGCAACAGCAGCACACCGACCAACAAACCGATACGTTTATTGCGCCGATGGCGCTTGAGCAACTGCTGTTTGCGACTCATGGGCGGGCTCACACCTGGAAGACCGGCACAGGGTTGCACCATCGGTCCTTGTATTCGCGATCGGCACGGCCGAAGGAGAAACGCAGCGGCTTGTCCAGCAAACGGGCCTGTTCCCAGGCGCTCTGGGTATTGAGGAAACTCAACACGCTGCCAGGGCTGAACTCACGGGTTTCAGGATCGACACCGCCATTGACGTACTCGACACTGACCCACTCCGGCGCCTCCACCCGATACACCAGTTGCACAGCGATCGGCGCATCCTTGAGGAAAATCACCGACCCGATCAACAACTCGCCGAGCAGGTCGAGAACCTGAGCCATGTGCTGGGCGCCGGTGGCGACGAAGCCCCAGCGACGCTGGAACAAGTCACAGTAGATCGCCGCCAGTTCGGTGCTGGAAAACTCCGCGACCGGCCGCACTACACCCCCCGCCTCTTCCAGTAGGCGCAGTTCACGTCGCTGGTTGTAGCGAAACTTTTTCGACAGCTCTTCCGGGGTCCGCGCCATGGCCAGTTGCTCGGCCTGAGGCTTGAGGGCACTGAAGCGGCCCTCGTTAAACGCCGACAGGTAGCGCCCGCGATGCCGCAGCGGCGCCTGGGCCTGGGCGGCGGCGGGCAGGATCAGCTCGGCATTGCCCAGGTCGAACAGGCCCTTCTTGCCCGCACGCTTGAGCACGTCCTTGGACAGCGCCAGGTCGCGCCCCCAGGTGGGAATGGCCGCTTGCAGCTCACCGTTCTGCTCCCAGCCCAGGTAGCGGACCGGGATGTTCGCCAGGTCCGCCAGGCGCTCGACCACCATGGGATGGGTCGCGACACTGCCGCCAAAGCGCTGCCAGGTCGCCGCATAAGTCGATGCGTCGATGACTGACCAGCCGCGCTCCCGCCAGCCTTGAAATCGGTTGAGCATCAGGCCCCCGACGTCAGGTCGATGACCACTGGCAAGCGCCAGAACGCATCACGCACTGCACGATCCGAGAAACGCTCACGCAAGCGCTCGAGCATCAGCTCGGCACACTGCCGACGCTGTTGCGCATCCATCGCAGCCAAGTGTTGCAGCCCCTGGGCCATATGTTCGGCATCGCCCAAGGGGAACAAGATGCCCACGCCTTCAACCACTTCCTTGGCCCCGCCGCACGCCGTCGCCAGCAATGGCACGCCAGCAGCCATCGCCTCCAGCAGCACCATGCCAAACGGCTCGTGGTCAGAGCTCAGGGCAAAAACGTCAAACGCACGAAAGTACTGCCGAGCCTCGGCCACCTGGCCGAGGAACAGCACACGATCGGCCACACCCAGCTCACGAGCCAATGTCTTGAGGTCTTGCTCCAGGCGTCCAGCGCCCAGAATCGCCAATTGGCTATTGGCCGGCAGGCCCGGCAAGGCGATGGCAAAACCACGCAACAAGGTTGCCTGGTCCTTATCGGGGTGCAGCCGACCCACATTGCCGACGATCCAGGCATTGGCGTCCAGCCCCAATTCCTTGCGCGCCTCGACGGTGTCTACCTGAGACGCCAGCAACGCATCGATATCGATGCGGTTGTAAAGGGTTTGAATCCGCGCAACTGGCCAACCAGGGAGGCATCGACGCAGGTCGTCACGCACCGCATCAGAGACCCCGAGCAGGCTCAAGCGCCGGCGAAACAACCGGGCAAACAGCTTGCGTCCGCCACGCTGGTAATCGCCAAACGCGTGGTGCACGCCGATCACCGGCAAGCGACTGCCCAGCAAGGCGATATAGATCGGCTTGAAACGATGGGCAATACAGAAACTGAAGTTGCGCGACGCAGCGATCTTGCGCAGATCGCTGATGGCGCCCAGCTTCAAGCCGCTGACCGCCTTGGAGCTGTACTCCATGAACAGCACTTCATCGGACGCACAGGCAGCCGCAACCTTAGGGTCGGCATCCCCCGTCAGAAAGACGGTGGTGACTCGATAACCACTGGCGATGAACAGATTCGCGTACTGCCGGGCACAGTCAAGGAACGGACCGTAATACGAATGGCAGAACTGCAGCACATGGCGTTCAGCCGAGCGTGTCATAAGGATCCACGCCGTCTTTGACCACCAGGATGTCTTCCATGATCAAGTACTGCAGATCGGAACCGAAGAACATGTTCAGCGCATCGGTAGGCGAGCAGATCATCGGCTCACCACGGCGATTGAGCGAGGTGTTCAGGGACACACCGTTGCCGGTCAGCACTTCCAGGGCTTTCATCATGTCGTAGTAGCGCGGGTTGTATTCGCGCTTGAGCACCTGGGCCCGGGACGTGCCGTCCTCGTGGACCACTTCCGGTACACGGGTCTTCCACTCTTCGGCAACTTCGAAGGTGAAGGTCATGAACGGCGCCGGGTGATCGACCTTGATCATCTGCGGGCCGACGGTGTCGAGCATGGACGGGCAGAAAGGCCTCCAGCGCTCGCGGAACTTGATCTGCTCGTTGATCCGGTCGGCCACGCCAGCGGCGCTTGGGCAACCGATGATCGAACGACCGCCCAAGGCCCGCGGACCGAACTCCATGCGCCCCTGGAACCAGGCCACCGGGTTGCCGTCCACCATGATCTTGGCAATACGCTCAGGCGTGTTGTCGATCTGGCGCCAGGCCGGTTTGTTCGGGTGACGGGCACAGGCCGCGATCACGTCTTCGTTGCTGTAGGACGGGCCGAGATAGACGTGTTCCATCTTCTCTACCGGCACACCACGGGCATGGGAAACGTACGCAGCAGCACCCACGGCGGTGCCGGCATCGCCGGAAGCCGGCTGCACGAACAGCTCTTTGACTTCAGGACGGGCAATGATCTTCTGGTTCAGCTTGACGTTCAGCGCGCAGCCGCCAGCGAAGGCCAGCTTGCCGGTTTCCTTGAGGACGTCGCCCAGGTAGTGGTCGATCATCTGCAGGGCCAGCTTCTCGAACAGCGCCTGCATGCTCGCGGCGTAGTGGATGTAAGGCTCGTCGGCGATGTCGCCTTCGCGCTTGGGACCCAGCCACTCGATGAGTTTTGGCGAGAAGTAGAACCCCTTGCCCTTCTCTTTGTAGCGGCGCAGGCCAATGACGTTGGCGTAGTCGGTGTTGATCACCAGTTCGCCGTTTTCAAAGCTGGCCAGACGGGAGAAGTCGTACTTGCTGGCATCGCCATAAGGCGCCATGCCCATGACCTTGAACTCGCCGTCGAGCATCTCGAAGCCGAGGAACTCGGTGATGGCGCCATACAGGCCACCCAGGGAGTCCGGGTCGAAGAATTCCTTGATCTTGTGGATCTTGCCGTTTTCACCGTAGCCAAAGAAGGTGGTGGCGTACTCACCCTTGCCGTCGATCCCGAGGATCGCGGTTTTCTCTTTGAAGCCCGAGCAGTGATAGGCGCTGGAGGCGTGGGCCAGGTGATGCTCGACCGGCTCGATCTTGATCTTCTTAGGATCGAAGCCCAGTTGCTCGAGGCACCAGACAATCTTGTTGCGATAGCGCTTGTAGCGCCGGTTGCCCATCAGCAGCGCATCAAGGGCGCGATCCGGGGCGTACCAGTAACGCTTGGCGTAGTGCCAGCGCGCTTTGCCGAACAGGCTGATGGGCGCGAATGGAATCGCCACCACGTCAACATCGGAAGGTTTGATGCCGGCCTGTTCCAGGCAGAACTTTGCCGACTCGTAAGGCATGCGGTTCTTTGCATGCTTGTCTCGTACGAAACGCTCTTCTTCAGCGGCCGCGATCAGCTTGCCGTCGATGTACAAGGCTGCTGAAGGATCATGGCTGAGGGCGCCGGACAGGCCAAGAATCGTCAATGCCACAGGGGTCTAGCCTCGTTTAGTCTGCATACGGGCGCAGGGCGCCTGGAGAAAAATAGGTGCTCGCAAGAGGGGCGAGAAACAACTAAAGGGCGGGATTATAACTGAAAAGCACCGGCAAACCTCTAGCTGCACGCGGCAAGTCAGGCGCCAGGCCTCGAGTCGCCGCTGCTGACCGCAACAGCGCCCCGGGCCAGGCACCTCAGGCCTGATCGACCTGGGCCGTTTTCGGCAAGCGCCGGTCGATCACTTGATACAAGGCACTGCTCTCGGGCCAGTTGCGCATGAAGCGCGCACGATCCCGAGCATAGGCTGGCGCAAAGCTGCCCAGGCTGGCGTGCTGGCACATGGAGTCCAGATCGATCAGCGCCCAGCGGTCTTCCTGCCAGAACAGGTTATGTCCCTTGAAATCACCGTGGCTGATGCGCTGTTTGAGCAACTCGGCAAACAACTGGTCCAGGGCCAGCAACTCGGCCTCGGGCGCGGCACCACTGTCCACATAGGGCGCAAAGCGCTCGATGATGTCCGGCCCCGCCAGGTATTCGGTCACCAGGTAAGCCCGGCTGCGCAGCCAGAAAAAGCGCTTTTCCAACACCGCCAGCGGCTTGGGCGTGGAAATGCCGAGGAACGCCAGGCGATTGCCCTCGCGCCAGGAATGCCAGGCCCGGCTCGGGCGCCAGAAGCGTTTGAGCCAATGGGCAAAACCCTTGATGTTGTAGCGTTTGATCACCAACGGGCGCCCCGCCACTTCGACCCGGCCGACGCTGGCCGCGCCACCGGTCTTGTACAGGTGGCCCTGGTCGAGCAAGGCGTCAGCCTGCTCCAGCACCGGCAGCATGGCCGCCTCTTCTTCACGGCGGATGGCGCGCAAGGCGAAAGGCCCACGCACCACGCTGAACAGGCTGCACTCGCGACCGACCTTGTTGAGAAAATCCCTCAGGCGCCAGCCACGCACCTTGTCCACCTGCTTTTGCAGGGCTTCCAGCGGCAAGGCATGTTCGGCGTTGTTCAGCAGGTAGTGCACCAGCAGCTCTTCGGTGAACGGCTCCAGGCCCTGAGGCAACTGAGCGAAAAACACCCCCAGGTTCTCCAGGACCTTCTGCCGCGACAGGGGCTTGCCCGCCTCTTCAGCCACAATGCCGGCGCCATCGATCAAATAGAGCCTGCCGTCGTGACGCAGCAGGTTGTCCAAGTGCAGATCCTCCTGCCACAGGCCCTTGCCGTGCATCTGTGCAATCGCCGCCAAGGCCTCGGCCAGCACCGCCTGCTGCCCATCCGCCAGGGGTGGCAACGCCTGCACCTGTTGCCAGGCGTCCCCCAGGCTCTCGGCGCCTTCAAGCAGCTCGAACAGCAACCAACCGCCCTCGCCGTCCTTGAGGCCATCAGCCAACAACAGCGGCGTGGTCAGGTCCTGCTCAGCCAGTTGGCGAACACCCCGCAGCTCACGCTGGAAATGCCGCGCCGCCTTGGGCCCCACCAGCAACTTGGCCAGCACCGGACGACCGCGCCAGACGCCGGCCCCGACATAACGCTGCCCGGGCAACACCCGCAGCAGACTCAATAATTGCAACTGGGCCGGCCCGGCGGCATCCGCCAACTCCAGGCTCATGGGCAGGCTCGGTGTACGACCGGCGCTCTTCAGCTCGGACAAACGCATCAGCGAGCCCCCTTATTGCTGCTACGGGCCGTCAACCGCTCGATCCAGCGATCCACCAGTGAGGCATCCGCCGGCAGGTCGAGGTAGGCCGCAAGCAATACCCGCACCTCGTCGCGACCCCAGACCTTGGCCCGGCGCAGCAACGGCTCCAGGTCCTTGACCCGATCACGCTGGCCAAACAGCAGCGGCCGGGTTTTCTCCAGATCGATCAATTGCGCCTGATAACCCTCGCCCGTGGCCCGCAGGAAAATGTGCTTGGGATAGAAACAGCCATGCACCTGCCGCAACCCGTGCAGTTGGCGAGCCAACTGCCCGCAGGCGCGCAGGATTGCCAGGTGCTGCAGGTCGCTGAGTTCGGCCCATTGCTGCAGCAACGAATCCAGGTCGTTCCAGCCGTCCAGGGCACGGGTCAGGAGGATCGCCCGGGTTTCCCCGGCGACCTTGCGCTCACCAAAAAACACCGCCTGCAACGCCGGGATACCCAACTGCCGATAGCGGCTGATGTTGCGAAACTCCCGGGCGAAACTCGGCTCGCCCAACGGACGATGCAAGGTCCGGGTGAGGTAGTTGCTCTGGCGCTTGAGGTAAAACCCCCGCCCTTCCAGGTCCAGGCGAAACACGCTGCTCCAGCCGCCATGACTGGTATTGGGTTCGTCCACGGCATCCAACTGCTTGGCCCACAGCGCATCAAAACTGCCGAGGCCATGACGCTCCAGCAAGGCGCGCTCTTCAGCCGCCAGGAAATCAGTCATTCCCGTCCCTCGAAAAATCTCAGCACATGGCGAATGCGCTGCTTGTCCGCCGCGTTCAAGCGAGTGCGCTGACGGTATTGCAGGTAGAAGCGCAGGCGCTGGGTGGCCGACAAGTGATACTTGGCGACCTTGTCCAGGCACGCCAAGTCCTTGGTAATGCGGTACTTGAGCCAGAAACCGCGCCAGAAGTCGCCGTTCGGGCAATCGATCAGGTACAGCTTGGCGTTATCGTCGATCAGCAAGTTGCGCCACTTCAAATCGTTATGAGTGAAGCGGTGGTCATGCATGATGCGGGTGTAACGCGCCAACTGGGCACTGACCCCCTCGACCCAGCGACGGTCTGCCAGCAACGGGTCATTGCGATCGGCCAGAGCCGACAAATCCTCGGTGCGCGGCAACTCGCGGGTGATCATCGCCCCCCGGTCATAAGCCAGGCCGCGACGCTCCAGGCCCCACGCCACCACTTCAGCGGTGGGAATGCCCCACTTGGCAAAACGCTTGAGGTTCTGCCACTCGGACTTGACCCGGGGCTTGCCCAGATAGCGCCGCAGGTTCTTGCCGGCGCCGGTGTAGCGCTTGACGTAATAGTTGACGCCGTCGCGCTGGACGCGAATGACTTCCGAGAGCGGGTCGCGGGTCAGGCGCTCGCCCTCAAGGGCAAACACCGCTTCAAGACTGCCAAAATCCGCGGCCAGTTGCTCGTAGCCGGGTTCCAGGTTCCAGCCCGCCATCAGAGCGCATCTCCGTACCGCTGCTTGCGATCGTAGAGCTTGTTCGCCTTACCCTCGAGCCAGGACAGCAGCGCCGACTCTTGCGCCAGGATGTGCCGCAACGGCTGCTGGAAGTAGCCCTTGAGGAAACGCAGCTTGTCGCGGCGGGTCAGGCCGATGTCCAGGGCGGAGAAGTACAGGGCCGCCAGGTCTTTGTTGCGCCAGCGCTGAGTGATCGCCGGGCGGGTCTGGGCCCGGTGCAGGTCGATCACCGAGAGCTTGAAGTCATCCGCCGTCACCGGCTTATCGGTGTGCAGCAGGAAGTGGCAGATGTAACAGTCACGGTGGTTGACCCCGGCGCGGTGCATCATGCCGGTCATGCGGGCCACTTCGGCGATCAGCGCGCGCTTGAGCCGAGGCTCCGGCGGCTGCTTAACCCAGTCGATACTGAAGTCTTCGAGGCTGACGGTGGGTGCCAGTTCTTCGGTGACGATGAAAGAATGCTGGTCTGCCGGGTTGTTGCCGCGCTCGCCATAGGCCACCGCCGTCATGGTCGGCACACCGACCTCCTGCAAGCGTTGGATAGCCCGCCACTCCTGGCCCGCGCCCAGTACCGGCAGCTTGGCCGTGAGCAGGTTCTTGAAGATCTCGCCCCAACCGATGCCGCGGTGGATCTTCACGAAATAACCGTTGCCCGCGACCTCGGTGCGCAAGGTGCGACGGGCCTCCAGCTCACGGTAAACCTGGCCGCTCAAGCCCTCGACTTCGGTGAACGCATCGCGTCCAGCCCAAAGGCTCTTGAACGGTTCGGCAAGAATCAACTTCATCAGTGTTGCTCCGCCAGAATCACATCCGCAGCGTGCTGCGGCATGCTATAGAGGTCGGCCGTCTCGGCGAACGCCAGGCCATTCCGGCTCCAGGTCGCGCGTGCAGCGTCGTCGGTCAACATGGTGTTGAGGTATTGATTGAGCTGGGCCTGCTCAAAGGGTTCGTCCAGCACCCGGCCGCTGTCGGCCTCGGCGATGTAATGGGCATAACCACAGACCGCGCTGACCAGCACCGGCAAGCCCGCCACCAGGGCCTCAAGCAATACGGTGCCGGTGTTTTCGTTGTAGGCCGGGTGAATCAACAGGTCGGCGCCCAACAGGAAACGCGGGATATCGCTGCGCCCCTTGAGGAACTGCACCTGTTCCCCCAGCCCCAGCGTCGCGCTCTGCAGTTGGAATACTTTGGGGTCATCCTGGCCAATTACAAACAGCCGGGTGCGTTTCTTCAGCTCCGGCGGCAGTGCAGCCACGGCCTTGAGGCTACGATCAACGCCCTTGGTCTTGAACCCGGAGCCGATCTGCACCAGCAACAGGTCGTCGTCCTTGAGGGCGAACTCACGACGGAATTCGGCACGAATCTCGGCCGCGTTCGGCGGCGCCCGGCGGTCCTGGGCAATCCCCGGCGGCAGCAGGTGGAAGCGCGACAGCGGCGTGTCGTAATGCTTGATGAACAGCGGCTGCTGCACTTCGGAAATCATCAGCACTTCGGTCTTGGCGTCCTTGGCGAACACCGCACGCTCGTACTCGGCGAAGTGTCGGTAGCGGCCCCAACGGCGGTACAGGGAGTTACGCAGGTTCTGCGCCTTGTCCTCGAAGCAGCCATCGGCGGCGTAGTACACATCCAACCCGGGCATTTTGTTGAAGCCAATCAGCCGGTCCACCGGGCGCTTGGCCAGGTCGGCTTCCATCCAGGCGCTGAGCTTCTCGTTGCGTCGATGGTTGAAGAAGGCCTTGACCGGCGCCACCAGCACTTCAAAGCCCGGCGGAATATCACCTTCCCAGATCAGGGTGTAGACGCGGATCTGATGGCCGCGCTGCTGGCACTCCAGGGCAATGCGCATGAAGTCGCGCTGCAGGCCGCCAAAGGGAAAATATTTGTACAACACAAAAGCCAATTGCATCAGCGCAGCTCCTCAGCCAGTAACAACGTGCTCAGTCGGCTCGCGACACGCTCGGGGTTCAGGCGAGTGAAGCACAGCGGCCACTCGCGTTTCAGGTCATACCGCTGCTGGTCAACGGCAGACGGTTGATAGGTGCACTGCTTCTGCAGGCAGGGCGCGCAAGGGAAGTTGCTGCCCAAGTGAATCTGCACTCGGCCATAGGCCCCGGTCAGCCCGGGGTTGGTCGGACCGAACAGGGAAATGGTCGGTACATCCAGGGCCGCGGCCAGGTGCCCCAGCCCGGTGTCCACAGCAACACACGCCTGGGCCTGGGCCAGCACCTTGGCCACACCGGCCAGGTTCAGCTTGGGCAGGACCGTGGCGTTACTCAGGCCCTCGGCAATGCGCTCGGCACGGGCCTTCTCCGCTGGATTGCCCCACGGCAACTGGACATCGACCCCAAGCATGCCCATGCGCTCGGTCAACTCGCGCCAGTAGGCTTCGGGCCAGTGCTTGGTGTCCCAGGTCGTGCCGTGGAGGAACAGCACAAAGGGGTTCTTGCGCGGCAGTTCCACCAGGCGCTCGACGCTCAGACCGTAATCCCCCAGGCCCTGAGGCAGGTCATAACCCAGGGCCACGGCGAACAGCTGGCGCACTCGCTCCACCGCATGCTGACCACGAGCCACTGCCAGGCGCCGCGAATAGAAACGCGCCGCCAAAGGCTCACGAGCCGAGTCCTTGTCCAGACCGGCCACCGGGGCCCGTACGTAACGGGTCAGCCAGGCGCTTTTCAGCAGGCCCTGGGCGTCGATCACCAGGTCGTATTGGGTGGCGCGCACATTCTGTTTGAAGCGTCGCCATTCGCCACTCTTGATGGTCTGCCAGAGGTTCTTGCGCCAGCGACGGATCGCCACCGGAATCACCTTGCCCACCGCCGGATGCCAGGTTGGAATCTCGGCAAAGCCTTCTTCCACCACCCAGTCGAAGGTGATCCCGGGAATCGCCCGCGCGGCATCGGTCAGGGCCGGCAACGCATGAATCACGTCCCCCAGGGATGAGGTCTTGATCAACAGTACCCGCAACTTAATGAACCTCGACCACGGTGCCCTGCAAGCGCTGCAGCGCCTCGGTCACCGGCTGCGGCAGCAGCTGGCGCAAGCAGTTGTAATGGCCGAAGCGGCAGGTGCGGTCAAAGCACGGGCTGCATTCCAGCCCCAGGCGCACCACCTCCACCTGGTCCGCCAGCGGCGGGGTGAAGCCCGGCGACGTCGAGCCATAGACGGCCACCAGCGGGCGGTTCAACGCGGCTGCTACGTGCATCAGCCCGGAGTCGTTGGAGACCACCGAATCAGCGCAAGACAGCAGGTCGATGGCTTCAGCCAGGGAGGTGCCGCCACAGAGGTTGACCGACTCTTCCCGCAGGCCGGGGATCAGCCGCTCGCGAATTTCCTCACCCACCGCGTGATCGTTCTTCGAGCCGAACAGCCAGACCTGCCAGCCTTCGCGAATCTTCAATTCGGCAACCTGGGCGTAATGCTCGGATGGCCAGCGTTTGGCTTCACCGAATTCGGCGCCCGGGCACAGGGCCAATACCGGGCGGTCCAGGCTCAGGCCGAACTTGGCCAGGGTCGCCTCGCGGCTCGCCGGGTCGATCTGCAGACGCGGCCGCGGATAAGGCTGAGGCAGCTCGGCGCCCGGCTCATAGGCCAGAGCCATGAAGCGCTCGATCATCAGCGGGTAGCGTTGTTTGTCCAGCTTGCGCACGTCGTTGAGCAGGCCGTAGCGAAACTCGCCACGCCAGCCGGTGCGCTTGGGGATGCCGGCGAAAAACGGCACCAGCGCCGACTTCAAAGAGTTGGGCAGCAAGATCGCCTGATCGTACTGGCCGGCCAGGGTCTTGCCGATGCGTCGGCGTGTCGCCAGCTCCAGGGCTCCGTGACCGAGGGGAAAGCTCAAGGCCTGGCGCACTTCGGGCATGCGTTCGAGGATCGGCCGGCTCCACTCGGGGGCCAACACGTCGATCTCGCATTGAGGATGGCGTTGTTTCAGACACTGGAAGAGTGTCTGCGCCATCACCATGTCACCGACCCAACTGGGCCCAACGATCAGAATATTCATGTGGTTTCCAAAAACGAGCCGGGGAGGCATTCGCCTCCCCGCCTCGAGAATCCAGCACCCGCGGCCTTCACCGCCAGCTCATTTGGACGAACCGTGAGCGGTTCGCCGGATAATTTTTAGCAACTCGACGTTGCCTAGCTTAGCCCCAGCTCGCGCCAAATCCGCAAAACTTCCCGCCGTTGGGTCACAAACTGATCACCCGTGATAATCCCGGCCTCATTCTGCAAGGCCTGGCGGTGAGCGGCGGAGCGATAGGCTTTGTAGACCTCGCGCAACAGGCTGGCATCGGTCGCGGGCATCAGCCCAACCTCCTCCAAGCCCTCCAGAATGCGGATATTGTCGGTGTAGCGCAGCAATGACGGGTGCTCTTCGGACCACGCCAGGGTCGCGTATTGCACCATAAATTCGATATCGACGATACCTCCGGCATCCTGCTTGAGGTCGAACGGCGCCGTGGCTTCAAAGGCATTTGCCGCCGTGCCGGCGGCCGTCAGCTTGCTGCCCAGGTTGTCGCGCATCTTGGCCCGCATCTCGCTGACCTCCTGGCGCAGCTTGGGCAGGTCCCGCGCCTTGCCCAGCACCGCCGCGCGGACTTTCTCAAAGGCCTGCCCGACATCCTGGCTGCCCACCAACACCCGCGCGCGGATCAGGGCCTGGTGCTCCCAGGTCCAGGCTTCATGCTCCTGGTAGCGGGCAAACGCCCCCAGAGAACTCACCAACAGCCCCGAGGCACCGGAAGGCCGCAAGCGCATGTCCACTTCATAGAGCTGGCCGGAGTTGGTCTGGGTGGTCAGCAGGTGAATGATGCGCTGGCCCAGGCGGGTAAAGAACTGCGCGCCGTCAATGGGCTTGGCGCCATCGGTTTCCGCCTGAGGATCACCGTCGTGGATAAACACTAGGTCCAAGTCGGAACCGTGCCCCAGTTCGATCCCGCCGACCTTGCCATAACCGACGATGATAAATCCCGGGTCGCACAAGGTGCCGTCGCTGCGTTGCGGCGCGCCGTACTTGGCCACCGTCTGGCGCCAGGCCAAGGCCAAGACTTGCTCGAGGATCGCTTCGGCCAGCCAGGTCAGGTAATCGCTGACCTTCATCAACGGCAGGCTGCCGGCGATTTCCGACGCTGCCACCCGCAGCCGGTGGGCCAGCTTGAAGTGGCGCAAGGCTTCCATTTGCTGCTCAAGGTCATCTTCGGGAATCCGCGTCAGGCGCTCGCGCAACTCGGCCGCCAACTCCGGCGCCAGGGGCGGCTTGAACAGGCGCCCCTCGTTGAGCAATTCATCGAGCAACAGCGGGAAGCGGGTGATCTGCTCGGCAATCCACGGGCTGGCGGCACACAGGGTCAGCAAACGGCGCAAAGCCCCCGGGTTCTCGGTCAGCAGCACCAGGTAGGCGGAACGCCGCGCCACCGCCTCGACCAGGGGCAACACACGCTCCAGCACCAGGTCAGGGTTGGCATGCTCCACGGCCTGGGCCAGCAAGCGCGGGATAAAGGCATCGAGGCGCTCCCGTCCAAGGCGCTGCATGGCGCGCAGTTGCGGACTGCCACGCAGGCTGGCCAAGGCTTTCAGGGCCTTGGGCCCATCATTGAAACCACCGTCCTGCAACTGTCGGCAGGCGGCCTCCTCATCCTGGGCCTCTTCCCAGAGCGGCAGCCACTCACCGCCCACCACCACTTCACTCTCGGCGCCTTCCTCTTCATCAGGGTCGGCAATCACCTGGCGGAAGTGCCACTCCACCCGGCCGCGCCAGTACATCAATTGTTCGTGAAACGCCTGCCAATCGGCAAAACCCAACATAAAAGCAATACGCGCCCGATCCGCATCGCTGTCCGGCAGCATTTGCGTCTGTCGGTCGGCAATTGCCTGGATCGCATGCTCGGTGTAGCGCAGGAATTCATAGCCCTCACGCAATTCGTTGATGACCGCAGGCGGCAGGTAGCCTTGTCCCTCCAGGGTACTCAGTACCTTTAATAGAGGGCGCTGCTGCAGACTCAGGTCGCGACCGCCATGGATCAGCTGAAACGCCTGGGCGATAAATTCCACTTCGCGAATGCCGCCGGAGCCCAGCTTGATGTTCTCCGCCATGCCCTTGCGCCGCACTTCCTGCTGGATCAACTGCTTCATGGTGCGCAGCGCTTCGATGGCGGAAAAGTCCAGGTAACGCCGATAGACGAAGGGCCGCAGCATCTCCAGCAATTGCGCGCCGGCGACCTGGTCCCCGGCCACCACCCGTGCCTTGATCATGGCGTAGCGTTCCCAGTCCCGGCCTTGGTCCTGGTAGTACTGCTCCAGCGCGTTGAAACTCAGCACCAGCGCGCCGGCCGAGCCGTAAGGGCGCAGGCGCATGTCGACGCGAAACACAAAACCGTCGACGGTCATCGGGTCCAGGGCCTTGATCAGGCGCTGGCCCAGGCGGATGAAGAACTCCTGGTTATCCAGAGGGCGCTTGACCCCCACCGTCTCGCCGCCTTCCGGGTAGGCGAAGATCAGGTCGATGTCGGACGACAGATTGAGCTCCACCGCCCCCAGCTTGCCCATGCCGAGGATGACCATGTGCTGGGCCTCGCCACTGCGGCGGCCGGTGGGAATGCCGAATTGCTGGCTGTGGCGCTGATACAACCACTGATAGGCCTGGTCGATGCTGGCGTCGGCCATATCGGACAGGTCGCGGCAGGTCTGCACCAGGTCGGCCTGGCGGGTCAGGTCGCGCCAGATGATCCGCACCTGCTGCCGCGTACGCTGGCGACGCAGCACCCGCCCCAGCTCATCCTCGGTCTCGGCCTGCTGCACGGCGGCGGCGATCTGCGCGCACATTTCCCCGGCAGCGAAGGGCCGGTCCAGTTCGCCGCTGCGGACCAGCTCCAGCAACATCAAAGGGTCACGTACGCTCTGTTCAATGACAAAGTCGCTGGCCGCGCCGACCCGGGCAAACGCCGCCCAGCGCTCGGGGCTCCAGGCGGCAAGATCATGCTCGCCCTCCAGCGCTGCTACTGCACCACGGAACGACTGCTCCCCACGGCTGACAAATGGCTGGAGAATCGCTGGAAGTTCGGCAAGCGCGGGCAGGCTCATGGGCTATCCTTGATCGGCGTGGAAAGTACGTGCTGCGGCGCTCGGCGAAAGCCGGCCAGGTGACGAAGTGTCGAACAAAGGTTAGAAATAGCTGAAAATTGTTTTTCTTTGGCAGCCAACATCAATTTTTTACCTATTCCCGTCGATCATAGACCAACAGTAACGATTATTCTCACAACCCAGCAGGAGGCCACGAGCCATTCTTCTGTAGTTTTACTACTCGTCTATACATTCGAAAGGCTGAAATGGCCGACGATTTGTAGTAAAACTACACGCCGCCGGATCAACCCTCCGGCAATCCAAGAATTTATAATCGTCTGCCCACAAGGCCAGTCGCAAACTCAGGCAACCGATTCTGGAAGCCTTTCCGCCCTGGAGCAAGCCATGCAAGACCTCGATCCCGTCGAAACCCAGGAATGGCTGGACGCCCTGGAATCGGTTCTCGACAAAGAAGGCGAAGACCGTGCTCACTATCTGATGACCCGTATGGGCGAACTTGCGACCCGCAGCGGCTCGCAACTGCCTTACGCCATCACCACGCCATACCGCAACACCATCCCCGTCACCCACGAAGCACGCATGCCTGGCGACCTGTTCATGGAACGCCGCATTCGCTCGTTGGTACGCTGGAACGCGATGGCCATGGTGATGCGCACGAACCTGAAAGATTCTGACCTGGGCGGTCACATCTCCAGCTTCGCCTCCAGCGCCACCCTGTACGACATCGGCTTCAACTACTTCTTCCAGGCCCCGACCGACGAACACGGCGGCGACCTGATCTACTTCCAAGGCCACACCTCGCCAGGCGTCTACGCCCGCGCGTTCATGGAAGGTCGCATCACCGAAGAACAAATGAACAACTTCCGCCAGGAAGTGGACGGCCAGGGCCTTTCGTCCTATCCGCACCCTTGGCTGATGCCTGATTTCTGGCAGTTCCCGACTGTGTCCATGGGCCTGGGCCCGATCCAGGCGATCTACCAGGCACGCTTCATGAAGTACCTGGAAGCCCGTGGCTTCATTCCGGAAGGCAAGCAGAAAGTCTGGTGCTTCCTGGGCGACGGCGAGTGTGACGAGCCGGAATCCCTGGGCGCCATCTCCCTGGCCGGCCGCGAGAAGCTGGACAACCTGATCTTCGTCATCAACTGCAACCTGCAGCGCCTCGACGGCCCGGTTCGCGGCAACGGCAAGATCATCCAGGAACTCGAAGGCGTGTTCCGCGGTGCTCAGTGGAACGTCACCAAAGTCATCTGGGGCCGTTTCTGGGACCCACTGCTGGCCAAGGACGTCGACGGCATCCTGCAACGTCGCATGGACGAAGTCATCGACGGCGAGTACCAGAACTACAAAGCCAAAGACGGCGCGTTCGTACGTGAACACTTCTTCAACACGCCTGAACTCAAGGCGATGGTTGCCGATCTGTCCGACGACGAGATCTGGAAACTCAACCGTGGCGGCCAGACCCGTACAAGGTCTATGCGGCGTACCACGAAGCGGTCAACCACAAAGAACAACCTACCGTCATCCTGGCCAAGACCATCAAGGGTTATGGCACCGGTGCCGGCGAAGCGAAAAACACCGCGCACAACACCAAGAAAGTCGATGTCGACAGCCTGAAGTTGTTCCGCGACCGCTTCGACATTCCGGTCAAGGACGAAGAGCTGGAGAACCTGCCGTTCTTCAAGCCAGAGCCAAACAGCGCCGAAGCCCGCTACCTCAGCGAGCGTCGCACTGCACTGGGCGGTTTCGTGCCACAGCGCCGCGCCCAGAGCTTCAGCGTACCGACGCCGGACCTGGACACCCTCAAAGCCATCCTCGACGGCTCGGGCGACCGTGAAATCTCCACCACCATGGCCTTCGTGCGGATCCTCGCGCAACTGGTCAAGGACAAGGACATCGGCCCACGCATCGTTCCGATCATCCCGGACGAAGCCCGTACCTTCGGTATGGAAGGCATGTTCCGTCAGTTGGGCATCTACTCGTCCGTCGGCCAGCTCTACGAGCCAGTCGATAAAGACCAGGTGATGTTCTACAAGGAAGACAAAAAGGGCCAGATCCTCGAAGAAGGCATCAACGAAGCGGGCGCCATGAGCTCCTTCATCGCTGCCGGTACTTCGTACTCCAGCCACAACCAGCCCATGCTGCCGTTCTACATCTTCTACTCGATGTTCGGCTTCCAGCGTATCGGTGACCTGGCCTGGGCCGCTGGCGACAGCCGCACCCGTGGCTTCCTGATCGGCGGCACCGCCGGCCGCACCACGCTGAACGGCGAAGGCCTGCAACACGAAGACGGTCACAGCCACATCCTGGCTGCCACCATCCCGAACTGCCGCACCTTTGATCCAACCTACGGCTACGAGCTGGCGGTGATCATCCAGGACGGCATGAAGAAGATGACCGAAGAGCAGCAGGACGTTTTCTACTACATCACCGTGATGAACGAGTCCTACCAGCAACCAGCCATGCCGGCCGGTGTCGAGGAAGGCATCATCAAGGGCATGTACCTGCTCGAAGAAGACACCAAGGAAGCGGCACACCACGTACAGCTGATGGGCTCCGGCACCATCCTGCGTGAAGTGCGTGAAGCGGCGAAGATCCTGCGTGACGAGTTCAACATCGGCGCTGACGTATGGAGCGTTACCAGCTTCAACGAACTGCGTCGCGACGGCCTGGCCGTAGAGCGTCACAACCGCCTGCACCCTGGCCAGAAGCCACAGCGCACCTTCGTCGAAGAATGCCTGACCGGCCGTAAAGGCCCGGTCATCGCCTCCACCGACTACATGAAGCTGTTTGCCGAGCAGATCCGTCAGTGGGTTCCTTCCAAGGAATTCAAAGTGCTGGGCACCGACGGTTTCGGCCGCAGCGACAGCCGCAAGAAACTGCGTCATTTCTTCGAAGTCGATCGTCATTTCGTGGTGTTGGCAGCCCTGGAAGCCTTGGCTGACCGTGGTGACATCGAACCTAAGGTTGTGGCTGAAGCCATCGCCAAGTTCGGTATCAACCCGGAAAAA
The DNA here is from genome assembly GCF_023241665.1 of Pseudomonas morbosilactucae. Classification (NCBI taxonomy): domain Bacteria; kingdom Pseudomonadati; phylum Pseudomonadota; class Gammaproteobacteria; order Pseudomonadales; family Pseudomonadaceae; genus Pseudomonas; species Pseudomonas morbosilactucae. Next base: position 79,493 of record NZ_JALQCX010000036.1, read on the forward strand.
CGCAACCCACTGGACTGCTGAGGAGACTTTTTGTGAGCGAACTCATTCGCGTACCTGACATCGGCAGCGGTGAAGGTGAAGTAATTGAACTGTTTGTGAAGGTCGGCGACCGTGTCGAAGCCGACCAGAGCATCCTGACGCTGGAATCGGACAAGGCGAGCATGGAAATTCCTGCTCCCAAGGCCGGCATCGTCAAAAGCCTGAAAGTGAAGCTGGGCGACCGCCTGAAAGAAGGCGACGAACTGCTTGAGCTGGAAGTCGAAGGTGCCGCTGCTGCGGCCCCTGCGGCTGCCGCACCGGCTGCCAAGGCTGAAGAAAAACCAGCTGCCGCCCCGGCCGCTGCTGCACCTGCAGCGGCGCCGGCGGCTGCCAGCACCCAACAAGTGCACGTGCCGGATATCGGTTCGTCGGGCAAGGCCCAGATCATCGAGATCCAGGTCAAGGTCGGCGACACCGTCGAGGCTGATCAATCGCTGATCACCCTGGAGTCCGACAAGGCCAGCATGGAGATTCCTTCGCCCGTTGCAGGCGTGGTCGAGAGCATCAGCGTCAAGCTCAACGACGAAGTCGGCACCGGCGACCTGATCCTGGCCCTGAAAGTGGTGGGTGCTGCGGCACCGGCTGCTCCAGCGCCGGCCCAGGCCGCTGCTCCAGCCGCCGCCCCGGCACCGGCCGCCGCAGCTCCTGCTGCACCGGTAGCCGACAGCGTCCAGGACATTCACGTTCCGGACATCGGTTCTGCGGGCAAGGCCAAGATCATCGAAGTCCTGGTCAAGGCCGGCGACAGCGTCGAAGCGGATCAATCGCTGATCACCCTCGAGTCCGACAAAGCCAGCATGGAAATTCCATCGCCAGCCGCCGGCATCGTGGAAAGCGTATCGATCAAGCTGGACGATGAAGTCGGTACCGGCGACCTGATCCTCAAGCTCAAGGTCAAAGGCGCTGCCCCAGCGGCCGCTCCTGCTCCGGCTGCCGCACCCGCCGCCGCCAAGGCTGAAGCCGCCCCTGTAGCCGCCGCACCAGCGCCAGCCGCAGCACCGGCAGCAGCCCCGGCCAAGCCCGCTGCCAAGGTTCATGCAGGCCCGGCAGTACGCCAATTGGCCCGTGAATTCGGCGTCGAGCTGAGCGCGGTGAGCCCAAGTGGCCCACACGGCCGCGTACTGAAGGAAGACGTGCAGGTGTACGTCAAGGCGATGATGCAGAAAGCCAAGGAAGCACCAGCAGCCGCTGCTGGCGCAACCGGCGGCGCCGGCATCCCGCCGATCCCAGTGGTGGACTTCAGCCGCTTCGGTGAAACCGAAGAAGTGCCGATGACCCGCCTGATGCAGGCCGTGCCACCAACCTGCATCGCAGCTGGCTCAACGTGCCTCACGTGACTCAGTTCGATTCGGCTGATATCACCGAGCTGGAAGCTTTCCGCGTTGCCCAGAAAGCCGTGGCCGAGAAGGCTGGCGTCAAGCTGACCGTGCTGCCACTGCTGCTCAAGACCTGCGCCCATCTGCTCAAGGAACTGCCGGACTTCAACAGCTCCCTGGCGCCAAGCGGCAAGGCAATCATCCGCAAGAAGTACGTCAACATCGGCTTCGCCGTAGACACCCCGGATGGCCTGCTGGTCCCTGTGATCAAGAACGTCGACCAGAAGAGCTTGCTGCAACTGGCTGCCGAAGCGGCTGCCCTGGCTGAAAAAGCCCGGACCAAGAAACTCTCGGCGGACGACATGCAAGGCGCTTGCTTCACCATCTCCAGCCTCGGCCACATTGGCGGCACCGGCTTCACGCCGATCGTCAACGCGCCGGAAGTGGCGATCCTCGGCGTTTCCAAGGCCACCATCCAGCCTGTCTGGGATGGTAAAGCCTTCCAGCCGAAGCTGATGCTGCCCCTGTCGCTGTCCTACGATCACCGTGTGATCAACGGCGCAGCCGCCGCACGCTTCACCAAGCGTCTGAGTGATCTGCTGGGCGATATCCGCACCATGCTGTTGTAAGCGACACCGCGGTTCTCCTGTCATGGGAGAACCGCTGCGACACCGTTTTCGAGCGCCACGCTCGCACCTCAACCCCGTCAATTTGGCGGGGCTTTTTTTTGTCGAAAACCCCGAAATCCCCCCGATAAAAGCCTGTTGTCGGACGTCTGAAGATAACTTTTCAGAAATCTGCCGCTCTGCCGATAAATTCTTATAGCACTTAGCCTTCATCCTTACTTGTCAGTCACGGCCGCATGATGCAACCTTGCCGCAGGCAGCAATAAAGAGGGCGCGAGCCCGGCGCGATCAGTATTTTCGAAGCGAGTTTCCCCCCATGAAAAGCCAACCCGATGCCGCCAGCCGTATGGCGGCCGAGGTAGTGACGCAGTTGCCCGTGCCCTCGCGGCTCGGCATGCTGCGTTTCGAACGGCTGAATGAGGCAAGCTGGGCCCTGCTGTTTCTCGATCCCAATTGTGAGCGCCAGTTCGGTTTGCCGGCGATTGAGCTCTGCGCCCTGGTGGGTTCGCCCTACGCCAGCCTGATGGAGCCCGAAGCGCGCTACCACCTGCACGACACCATCCAGCAACAACTGAGCAAATCCCCCCATTACCTGATCCGCTACACGCTGCACACCAGCCAAGGGCCCGTGAGCATCCTGGAGCTGGGCGAAGCCTACAAACAACACAATCGCCACCTGCTGCGCGGCTACCTGCTGGTCGTCGGCGGCCTGTTCAGCGACTTGCCGGCCCTGCCCACGCTGGACCTGGAAACCCAGAACAGCCGACTGCAGATCGCCCTGGAGCTCAACCAGCGCGCCCAGCAGGAACAACTGCAGCACTTGGACCGGGTGCGTGCCCAGCAAGACCTGATCCTGCTGCTGACCCGCCAGCGTTACAGCACCGGCAACTCCCTCAAGGAAGCCGCCGAGCTGATCACCCGCTGCGCCTGCGACATCTACCAGATCGATTGCGCCAGCCTGTGGAACCTGGAAGACCAGCAACTGACGCCGATTGCCGCCTACCATCGCGGCCCGCAGGAATATCGGATGCCGGAGCCCATCGATGCCGGCAACTTCCCCGATTACCTGGAAGCCCTGCACAGCTGCCGCGCCATTGACGCCCACAACGCCATCCGCGACCCGCGTACCCGGGAAATGGCCGAAAGCCTGAGGCCGCGCGACGTCAACGCCATGCTCGATGCCAGCATCCGCATAGACGGCCAGGTGGTGGGCGTGCTGTGCCTGGAGCAAACCGGCACCACCCGGGCCTGGCAGTCGGACGAGATCGCCTTTGCCGGCGAGCTGGCGGACCAATTTGCCCAGGTCATCAACAACCACAACCGTCGCGTCGCCACCAGCGCCCTGCACCTGTTCCAACGGGCAGTGGAACAAAGCGCCAACGCCTTTTTGCTGGTCAACTGCGACGGCGTGGTGGAGTACGTCAACCCGAGCTTCACCGCGATCACCCAGTACAGCACCGAGGAAGTCCACGGCCATCGCCTGTCGGAACTGCCGGCCTTGGAAAACCTCAGCGAACTGCTGTTCGACGCCCCTTCCAGCCTGGCCAAGAGCAACAGCTGGCAGGGCGAGTTCAAGAGCCGGCGCAAGAACCTCGAGCCCTACTGGGGCCAGTTGTCGATTTCCAAGGTCTACGGCGACAACCGCGAGCTGACCCACTACATCGGCATCTACGAAGACATCACCCAGGCCAAGCTCGCCCAACAACGCATCGAGCGCCTGGCCTACACCGACAACCTGACCAACCTGGGCAACCGCCCGGCGTTTATCCGCAACCTCGATGAACGCTTCGCCCGGGATACCGACACGCCCATCAGCCTGCTGCTGGTGGACATCGACAACTTCAAGCGGATCAACGACAGCCTCGGCCACCAGACCGGCGACAAACTGCTGATCAGCCTGGCGCGGCGCCTGCGCAACAGCCTGAGCCCCAGCGGCAGCCTGGCGCGCTTTGCCAGTAACGAGTTTGCCGTGCTGCTGGACAACACCGACCTGGAAACCGGCCAACAGATCGCCAGCCAACTGCTGATGACCTTGGACAAGCCGATGTTCGTCGACAACCAGTTGATCAGCGTCACCGGCTCCGTAGGCCTGGCCAGCGCGCCGCTGCATGGGCGTGACCCGCAGACCCTGATGCGCAACGCCGGCCTGGCGCTGCACAAGGCCAAGGCCAACGGCAAACACCAGGTACAGGTGTTTACCGAAGCCCTGAACGCCGAGGCCAGCTACAAGCTGTTCGTCGAGAACAACCTGCGCCGCGCCCTGACCCAGAACGAGTTGGACGTGTTCTACCAGCCCAAACTCTGCCTGCGCAGCGGTCGCTTGCTGGGGATGGAAGCGCTGCTGCGCTGGAATCACCCGGAAAAGGGCATGATCCGCCCCGACCAGTTCATCAGCGTGGCGGAAGAAACCGGCCTGATCATCCCTATCGGCAAATGGGTCGCGCGTCAGGCCTGCCGCATGAGCAAACAGCTGACGGCCTCGGGGCTGGGCAATCTGCACGTGGCGATCAACCTGTCGCCCAAGCAGTTCTCCGACCCGGACCTGGTGGCCTCGATCGCCAGTATCCTCAAGGAAGAACAGTTGCCCTCTTCCTTGCTGGAACTGGAGCTCACCGAAGGCCTGTTGCTGGAAGCCACCGAAGACACCCACCAGCAGCTCGAACAGTTGAAGACCCTGGGGCTGACCCTGGCGATGGATGACTTCGGGACCGGTTATTCGTCGCTGAGCTACTTGAAAAAATTCCCCATCGACATCATCAAGATCGATCGCAGCTTTATCCACGAGATCCCCGACAACCAGGACGACATGGAAATCACCTCAGCGGTCATTGCCATGGCGCACAACCTGAAAATCAAAGTGGTCGCCGAGGGCATCGAGACGTCCGACCAACTGGCGTTCCTGCGCCGCCACCGCTGCGACGTGGGCCAGGGCTACCTGTTCGACCGGCCCATCCCGGGGACCGAACTGATCGACAAGCTCAGACGCTACCCGCGCGGCCCAATCGCCTGACAGCGCCGCAACACTCGGGCAAACTGCGTGTCTGAATTTTTACTGACTCCCACCCTGACTGAGAGGACTGATCATGGTTCTGCGCTCGGAAATTCTGGTGAACAAAAACGTGCTCCCGACTCAAGAACAAGCATTGCCTGGCCGTGAAACCCCGATGGCCTTGCCTGAGACTCACTTCGTCAACGGTAACCCCCTGCTGGGCCCATTCCTCGACAACGTCGGCTTTGCGATCTTTGGCCTGGGCTGCTTCTGGGGCGCCGAGCGGCGCTTCTGGCAGCGTGACGGCATCGTCAGCACGGTGGTGGGCTACGCAGGCGGCTATACGCCAAACCCGACCTATGAAGAAGTCTGCTCGGGCCTGACCGGCCACAGCGAAGTGGTGCTGGTGGTGTACGACCAGGACAAGGTCAGCTACGAAGAGCTGTTGAAGATGTTCTGGGAACTGCACAACCCGACCCAAGGCATGCGCCAAGGCAACGACATTGGCAGCCAGTATCGCTCGGTGATCTATGCCACCACCCCAGAGCAACTGGCCGCGGCAAAAGCCAGCGCACAGGCCTATCAACAAGAGCTGACCAAGGCCGGCCTGGGCATCATCACCACCGAAATCGACGAAGCCCCGACCGTCTACTTCGCCGAGGCCTATCACCAGCAATACCTGGCGAAAAATCCCCAGGGCTACTGCGGCATCGGCGGCACGGGCGTGACGTGTCCAATTTGAGGCAGCGGTAAGCTTCACGCTGCACGTCAGACGCTAGAAACAAAAGCGGCAAGCAAAAAGCGGCTCACCCTCCGCTCCCGCTTGCCGCTTACCGCTTACCGCCCAAAACTCGCCGCGGCCCCTGACCTACTCCGCTATCAACCAATCCATCTGCCAGCCGCCCTGGGTCTGGCCGAGTTTCTTCGACAACCACGGCAGCAGCTCGCGCAGTTCCTCTTCCAGCCCCCACGGCGGATTGGCAATGGCCAGGCCCGAACCGTTCAGGCTGTTGGGGGTGTCCAGTGGGTGCACCAGCAATTCCACGCGCAACAACTTCGGCGCGCCGGTGCCGGCCAGGTCCTGATAGAAGCGCCGCAACATGCGCTGATCCTTCACCGGGTACCAGATGGCCGCCACGGTCTGGCGCATCCGGCTGATGGCCTCCTTCAGCGACGCCGCACAGCGCTGCATTTCATCGAGCTGCTCGAACGGCGGGTCGATCAGCATCAACGCCCGCTTCTCGGCCACTGGCAGCAAGGCCCGCGCCACGTGCCAGCCCTCGCCCAGGTGCACCGCCACCCGGCGATCCCCCTTCATGTTGTCCTTGAGCAGCAAGCCGTCCTGCGGATGCTTTTCGTTGAGCAGCACCCGATCCTGTGACCGGGTCAATTGCCGCGCCAGCTCCGGCGAGCCCGGGTAATAACGCAGCTCGCCATCCGGGTTCATCTTGTGCAGCAATTGCATGTAATCCGCGGTTAACGGCGGCAGGTCCTGCTCACCCCACAGGCGGGCAATGCCTTCCAGGTATTCGCCGGTACGCGACGCCTGGTCGCCCTTGAGGTCGTACAGACCAATGCCGGCGTGGCTGTCGAGGTAGGCGAACGGCTGATCCTTGCGCGACATCAGGGCGATGAGGCGGGTCAGGGTCAGGTGTTTGAAGACGTCGGCGTGGTTGCCGGCGTGGAAGGCGTGACGATAGTTCATGGTTGCTCCTGCGCAGGGAGCGAAGTTTACCTTGTACACGCGCCGTCGTCAGGTCACGCCGCGCTGCCCTTGGCTTATGCCGCAAACCAGGGTCGGCACGAAAAAAAGGTCTAATGCCGGTAGGGGCCTGTTCGCTGCGGAGGCATTACATTCAGGCCCTACAAAAAAACCAAAGCAAGCCAAGGAGGTCAAGCCACTCATGAAAGACGCAACGATCGCGCTGCACCATGGATTCAAATCAGACCCGACCACCAAGGCCGTGGCCGTGCCGATCTACCAGAACGTCGCCTTCGAGTTCGATAACGCCCAGCACGGCGCCGACCTGTTCAACCTCGATGTGCCGGGCAATATCTACACCCGCATCATGAACCCCACCAACGATGTGCTGGAACAGCGCATGGCGGCGCTGGAAGGCGGGATCGCCGGGCTGGCGGTGGCGGCAGGCAGTGCAGCGATCCATTACGCGATCCAGACCCTGACCCAGGCCGGTGACAATATTGTCTCCACCCCGCAGCTGTACGGCGGCACCTACACCCTGTTTGCCCACCTGCTGCCGAGTTTCGGCGTCGACGTTCGTTTTGCCCGGGATGACTCGGCCGAAGCCATCGCCGAGCTGATCGACGACAAGACCAAGCTGGTGTACTGCGAAAGCATCGGTAACCCGGCGGGCAATATCGTCGACCTCGAAGCCCTGGCCCTGGCGGCCCATGCCCGCGGCGTGCCGCTGATGGTGGACAACACCGTAGCCACGCCGATTCTGTGCAAGCCGATCCAGTTCGGTGCCGACATCGTGGTGCATTCGGTGACCAAATACGTGGGCGGCCACGGCAACTCCCTGGGCGGGGTGATCGTCGACAGCGGCACCTTCCCCTGGGCCGATCACCCGGAAAAGTTCGCCAGCCTCAACACCCCGGAGCCGGCCTACCACGGCGTGGTTTACACCGAGAAATTCGGCCCCGCCGCCTTTATCGCCCGTGCCCGCACCGTGCCGCTGCGCAACACCGGCGCGGCCCTCGCGCCGATGAACGCCTTCCTCCTGCTGCAAGGCCTGGAAACCCTGGCCCTGCGCATGGAGCGCCACACCGAGAACGCCCTCAAGGTGGCGACCTTTCTCCAAGACCACCCGCAAGTGGCCTGGGTCAGCTACGCCGGGCTGCCTGACCACCCGCACCATGAGCTGGCGCAGAAATACATGAAGGGCAAGCCGTCAGCGATTCTTTCGTTCGGCCTCAAGGGTGGCTACCAGGCCGGCGTGCGTTTCTACGATGGGCTGCAGATTTTCAAGCGCCTGGTGAACATCGGCGACGCCAAGTCCCTGGCGTGCCACCCGGCCTCCACCACCCATCGCCAGATGAACGAAGAAGAACAGGCCAAGGCCGGGGTCAAGCCGGAGATGATTCGCCTCTCGGTGGGCATCGAAGCCATCGAAGACCTGCTGCAAGACCTCGACCAGGCCCTCGCCCTGGCTTGAAAAAACGCCCCGCACCCTTCAGGCTGCGGGGCGTCTTCCCCTCCGGATGACCCCGCTGCCGCGCCGGCTCTCCCTATCCGGCCCGCAGCGGACGGCTGTGCTGCCCCCACCTTCCAGCGCCGGCCTCTCTTCCACCCGCAACAGGCGCCATGGGACTCAACCACAGACTGACAAAGGACAAACTCCACCATGACCGCCCGTTACGCAAAAATCGCCATGACTTTGGCCATCGCCGCCTTCGCCCTGTTGGTGGCCTTCAACAACATCAGCGACTACGCCTCCAACTTCGCCTTCGTCCAACACGTCCTGAGCATGGACACCCTGTTCCCCGGCAACACGGCCACCGGCCGCGCCATCACCGCGCCCTGGCTGTGGCACAGCGGCTACTGGCTGATCATCAGCGGTGAAGCCCTGACCGGCCTGCTCCTGGCCTGGGGCGCCCTGACCCTGTGGCGCAACCGGCATGCCGATGGCGCCCGCTTCAACCGCGCCAAAGCCCCGGCACTGGCCGGCCTGTGCCTGGGCTTTATGGTCTGGTTCTTCGGCTTCATGGTGGTGGGCGGCGAATGGTTCATGATGTGGCAATCCCACACCTGGAACGGCCAGGAAGCGGCCTTCAAGTTCTATATGGCGATCCTCGGGCTGCTGATCTTCCTCAACCAGCCCGACCCTGAGCTGAGCTGAATCAAAGGCAAAAAAAGGCCCGCCCTGGCATCCAGGGCGGGCCTTTTGCAGTTCAGCTAAGGCTCACTGCACGGGGCGACCTCAGCGGTTGAGCTTGAAGTCTTTTTCCGCAGCTTCGAAACGCTGGACCATGCCGGCGCTCGGTGCGCTCATCTTGCTCACCAAGAGAATGGCCAGGCTGGCGAAGATAAAGCCTGGGATGATTTCGTACAGGCCCAGCAGCTCGAAGTGCTTCCACAGCACCACGGTCAGCGCGCCGACGATAATCCCGGCCAACGCGCCGTTGCGGGTCATGCCTTTCCAGATCACCGAGATCAGCACCACTGGACCGAAGGCCGCACCGAAACCGGCCCAGGCGTAGCTGACCAGGCCCAGTACACGGTTAGTCGGGTCGGCAGCCAGGCCAATCGCCACCAGCGCGACCACCAGCACCATCGCCCGGCCAACCCACACCAGCTCCTGTTGGGAAGCGCGTTTACGCAGGAAGGCTTTGTAGAAGTCTTCGGTCAGGGCGCTGGAGCACACCAGCAACTGGCAGCTCAAGGTGCTCATCACGGCCGCAAGGATGGCCGACAACAGCACACCAGCAATCCATGGGTTGAACAACAGCTTGGCCAACTCGATAAACACCCGCTCAGGGTTCTCGGCCACGGGGCCGGCCACTTCAGGGTGCGCCGAGAAGTAAGCGATACCGAAGAAGCCCACTGCCACGGTGCCGCCCAGGCACAGGATCATCCAGGTCATGGAGATGCGACGGGCGTTGGCGATCGACTTGACCGAATCCGCCGCCATGAAGCGCGCCAGGATGTGCGGCTGGCCAAAGTAGCCCAAGCCCCAGCCCAGCAACGAGATCACGCCGATGAAGGTGGTGTTCTTCAGCATGTCGAAGTTGGTGGCGTCCTTGGCCTCGATCGCCAGGAAGGTGGTATCGACCCCGCCGGTGGCCAGCAGCACGATGATCGGGGTAAGGATCAGGGCGAAGATCATCAGGGTGGCTTGCACCGTGTCAGTCCAGCTCACCGCCAGGAAACCGCCGACGAAAGTGTAGGCGATGGTGGCGGCAGCACCGGCCCACAGCGCCGTCTCGTAAGGCATACCGAAGGTGCTTTCGAACAGACGGGCACCGGCAACGATGCCGGAAGCGCAATAGATGGTGAAGAACACCAGGATCACCACCGCGGAAATGATCCGCAGCAGGCCGCTTCTGTCTTCAAAACGGCTGGAGAAGTAGTCCGGCAGGGTCAGCGCATCGCCGTTGTGCTCGGTCTGCACCCGCAGGCGGCCGGCCACGAACAGCCAGTTCAGGTAGGCACCGACGATCAGGCCGATGGCGATCCAGCTTTCCGACAGGCCGGACATGTAGATGGCGCCCGGCAGGCCCATCAGCAGCCAGCCACTCATGTCGGACGCACCGGCGGACAACGCGGTGACCACGCTGCCAAGGCTGCGACCGCCCAGAATGTAATCGGAAAGGTTGTTGGTGGAGCGATAGGCCATAAAGCCGATCAGCACCATTGCTGCGATGTAGATCACGAACGTGATCAAGGTTGGATTGCTTGCACTCATGTGAGTTACGCCCTGGCTTTGTTTTTATGTAGCAGCGATCAGCACAACCGCCGCCCAACGGATACGTTTGAGAGACGATCGGGTATTACGCGCATTTATGACTGATGTTTCCCCAGGAAAGCCATCAGCCGATGAACCGCCGCAAAGGGAGGTTGCACCTGAGGCGCGAATCCTATTCAACAACTCCAGCGAGGTGCAACCTGTTTCACGGAATTCAGTTGCACCTCATCGAATTTAGGACCGGAACGAATGTTTTTGCTCCTTTTTGGAGCAAAAAACCAACTTTCCAGAATTAATCGCACCAAGGCAATGCGGGCGTTTGCTCGCCCTATTCACTTCCTGACGAGCTGTGATTGTTTCCGGCAAAAAAAGGGTTGCACCCGGTTGCACCCTATTCAGCGCAAGGCTAATCTTGCCGCCAGCTGATGCCACGCAGTCGTGGCAAACATGAGGATAAAAATATGGCTACCACCACCCTCGGGGTCAAACTCGACGACCCTACCCGCGAGCGTTTGAAGGCCGCGGCAACCTCCATTGATCGCACGCCCCACTGGCTGATCAAACAGGCGATTTTCAATTACCTGGAGAAACTCGAGGGTGGTGCAACCCTGACCGAGCTGAGCGGTGCGACCGGCAAAGACGGCGACGACGCCGGCGAAGTCCAGGCTGACCACGCCCATCAGTGCTTCCTGGAGTTTGCCGAAAGCATCCTCCCGCAGTCGGTATTGCGTGCCGCCATCACCGCCGCCTACCGCCGCCCGGAACCGGAAGTGGTGCCGATGTTGCTGGAGCAGGCGCGCCTGCCGGCGCAGATGGCCGAAGCCACCCACAAGCTGGCCGCCTCGATTGCCGAAAAACTGCGCAATCAGAAGAGCGCCGGTGGCCGCGCCGGCATCGTCCAGGGCCTGCTGCAGGAATTCTCCCTGTCGTCCCAGGAAGGCGTGGCACTGATGTGCCTGGCCGAAGCCCTGTTGCGCATCCCCGACAAGGGCACCCGCGACGCACTGATCCGCGACAAGATCAGCACCGGCAACTGGCAGCCGCACCTGGGCAACAGCCCGTCGCTGTTCGTCAACGCCGCGACCTGGGGCCTGTTGCTGACTGGCAAGCTGGTCTCCACCCACAACGAAGCGGGCCTGACCTCGTCCCTGAGCCGCATCATCGGCAAGAGCGGCGAGCCGATGATCCGCAAAGGCGTGGACATGGCCATGCGCCTGATGGGCGAGCAGTTCGTCACCGGTGAAACCATCGCCGAAGCCCTGGCCAACGCCAGCAAGTTCGAAGCCAAGGGCTTCCGTTATTCCTACGACATGCTCGGCGAAGCGGCCCTGACCGAGCACGACGCGCAGAAATACCTGGCGTCCTACGAGCAGGCCATTCACTCCATCGGCAAAGCCTCACACGGCCGGGGCATTTATGAAGGCCCGGGCATCTCCATCAAGCTCTCGGCCCTGCACCCACGCTACAGCCGCGCCCAATACGAACGCGTGATGGACGAGCTGTACCCGCGCCTGCTGTCCCTGACCCTGCTGGCCAAGCAATACGACATCGGCCTGAACATCGACGCCGAGGAAGCGGACCGCCTGGAGCTGTCCCTGGACCTGCTGGAACGCCTGTGCTTCGAGCCGCAGTTGACTGGCTGGAACGGCATCGGCTTCGTGATCCAGGCCTACCAGAAGCGTTGCCCGTACGTGATCGACTACGTCATCGACCTGGCGCGCCGCAGCCGCCATCGCCTGATGATCCGCCTGGTAAAAGGCGCGTATTGGGACAGCGAAATCAAGCGCGCCCAGGTCGAAGGCCTGGAAGGCTATCCGGTCTACACCCGCAAGGTGTACACCGACGTTTCCTACATCGCTTGCGCACGCAAACTGCTGTCGGTGCCGGAAGTCATCTACCCGCAATTCGCCACCCACAACGCCCACACTCTGTCGGCCATCTACCACATCGCCGGTCAGAACTATTACCCCGGTCAGTACGAGTTCCAGTGTCTGCACGGCATGGGTGAACCGCTGTACGAACAGGTTGTAGGCAAGGTTTCTGAAGGCAAGCTCAACCGTCCGTGCCGCGTGTACGCACCGGTGGGCACCCACGAAACCCTGCTGGCCTACCTGGTGCGTCGCCTGCTGGAAAACGGCGCCAACACCTCGTTCGTCAACCGCATTGCCGACCAGTCGATCTCCATTCAGGAACTGGTGGCCGATCCGGTAGCCAGCATCGAGCAGATGGCGACCCTGGAAGGCGGCTTCGGCCTGCCGCACCCACGCATCCCGCTGCCACGCGACCTGTACGGCAGCGAACGCGCCAACTCCGCCGGCATCGACCTGGCCAACGAACACCGCTTGGCGTCGCTGTCCTGCGCCTTGCTGGCGACCGCCCATAACAGCTGGAAAGCCGCGCCGATCCTCGGTTGCGCCTCCAGCAATGAAGCCGCCACCCCGGTGCTGAACCCGGCCGATCACCGTGATGTGGTCGGCCACGTGCAGGAAGCCACAGTCGCTGACGTCGACAACGCCATCCAGTGCGCCCTGAACGCCGCGCCGATCTGGCAAGCCACGCCGCCGGCCGAACGCGCCGCGATCCTGGAGCGCGCCGCCGACCTGATGGAAGGCGAGATCCAACCGCTGATGGGCCTGCTGGCCCGTGAAGCCGGCAAGACTTTCGCCAACGCCATCGCCGAAGTGCGGGAGGCCGTGGACTTCCTGCGCTACTACGCGGTGCAGGCACGCAACGACTTCACCAATGACGCCCACCGCCCACTGGGCCCGGTGGTGTGCATCAGCCCGTGGAACTTCCCGCTGGCAATCTTCAGTGGCCAAGTGGCCGCCGCCCTGGCCGCCGGTAACCCGGTCCTGGCCAAACCGGCCGAACAAACCCCACTGGTGGCGGCCCAGGCCGTGCGCCTGTTGCTGGAAGCCGGCATTCCTGAAGGCGTGCTGCAACTGCTGCCCGGCCAGGGCGAAAGCGTCGGTGCCCGCCTGGTGGGTGACGAGCGGGTCAAAGGCGTGATGTTCACCGGCTCCACCGAAGTCGCCCGCCTGCTGCAACGCAACATCGCCGGACGCCTGGACAACCAGGGCCGCCCGATCCCGCTGATCGCCGAAACCGGCGGCCAAAACGCGATGATCGTTGACTCCTCGGCGCTGACCGAACAAGTGGTCATCGATGTGGTGTCCTCGGCCTTCGACAGTGCCGGCCAGCGGTGCTCGGCCCTGCGCGTACTGTGCCTGCAGGAAGATTCCGCCGACCGCGTGATCGAAATGCTCAAGGGCGCCATGGCTGAATCCCGCCTGGGCAACCCGGAACGCCTGTCGGTGGACATCGGCCCAGTGATCGACGCCGAAGCCAAGGCCGGTATCGAGAAGCACATCCAGGCCATGCGCGACAAAGGTCGCAGCGTGTACCAGATGGCCATTGCCGACAGCGAAGAAAGCAAACGCGGCACCTTCGTCATGCCGACCCTGATCGAACTGGAAAGCTTCGACGAGCTGCAACGGGAGATCTTTGGTCCGGTGCTGCACGTGGTGCGCTACAAGCGTAAAGAGATCGACCAGTTGATCGCCCAGATCAATGCGTCCGGCTACGGCCTGACCCTGGGCGTGCACACCCGCATCGACGAAACCATCGCCAAGGTGGTGGACAACGTCAACGCCGGTAACGTCTACGTCAACCGCAACATCGTCGGCGCCGTGGTCGGTGTGCAACCGTTCGGCGGCGAAGGCCTGTCGGGCACCGGCCCGAAAGCCGGCGGCCCGCTGTACCTCTACCGCTTGCTGTCGACCCGCCCGGTGGACGCCATCGAGCAGTCGTTCGTCCGTGGCGACGCGCTGAATGCACCGGACCTGCGCCTGCGTGATGCCATGAGCGCCCCGCTGACAGCCCTCAACACCTGGGCCCAAGGCAATCAGCTCAACGACCTCAGCGCCCTGTGCGCGCAGTTCGCTGCCCAATCGCAAAGCGGCATCACCCGCCAACTGGTGGGCCCGACCGGCGAGCGCAACAGCTACGCGATCCTGCCGCGCGAACACGTGCTGTGCCTGGCGGACCTGGAAAGCGACCTGCTCAACCAACTGGCGGCCGTGCTGGCCGTCGGCGGCTCGGCGGTTTGGCCGGAAAGCGATGTCAGCAAGGCGCTGTTCGCCCGCCTGCCGAAGGACGTGCAAGTGCGCATCCAGCGTGTGGCGGATTGGACCAAGGACGAGGTGGTGTTCGATGCTGTGCTGCACCACGGCGATTCCGACCAGTTGCGCGGCGTCTGCCAGCAAGTGGCCCAGCGCGCCGGTGCGATTGTCGGCGTTCACGGCCTGTCCCAAGGCGAAACCGGCATCGCCCTGGAACGCCTGGTGATCGAACGCGCCCTGAGCGTTAACACTGCGGCAGCCGGCGGCAATGCCAGCTTGATGACAATCGGTTAAGAGCAGCGGCAAGTTTCAAGCGGCAAGGAAGAGCGGTTCGGTTCGGACCTGCTTTCTCTTGCCGCTTGAAGCGTGTAGCGCATCTCTTCTGCCC